>JAILEU010000040.1 GCA_024697785.1 Bacteroidaceae bacterium
TAATGAACGCGTATTATCTGTTCCAGAAGTCGAGGTACTGACGGGCGACCTTGTGGGCTTCGTGGTGACGCCTGACGTAGAGCATGCTCTGCTGCCGGAGCAGGGGGAGCCGTTCGGGGTGGAGGATGATGTCCTCGAGGACGTCGCGGACGCTGTCTTCCTCGGGCTGGGTGTTGAGGATGGGTCGCAGCTCACGCTCGCCCAACAGGGCATATTGCTCTTCCTCGCCTCCGCTCAGGGCAACGATGCCGCGCGACATAGCCTGCAGGGCATTCATGGCGGGGGTGGGAGAGTAGATCTGGTCGAGCAGGATGTCGCATCCGCTGAGCAGACGGGTGTACTGGTCGAAGGGAAGGTTCTCGGCGGTGACAAGCTCCATGCGCTCGGGGTATTTGGCCTGCAGCTCACGGGCCACCTTGAGCAGGATGTCCGTCCCCTTCAGCTCGCTCCGCTGACGCTGTATGCCGATGAAGATGCGGAGCTTCGAGCCCTCACCCCTCACCTCTGGCCCCTCATCCCTCACCTCTATCGGAAGGGGAATGAAGGTGGTCTTGTCCTTCAGGTCGGGCTCGGCCTGATAGGCAACGTAGTATTCGTAGAGGGCGGCGATGATGCCGTCGCAGGTGTGGGCGATGTGCTGGCAGCTGCGCACCATCTGCGGGTTACGGAGCCAGCCGTCGAGGTTCTGGCGGTTCCACGCGTGGTCGACCTCGCGGGTGGGGGTGTAGAAGTCGCTGTAGGGGAGAGGACGGCGGACGTAGCTGTTGTAGATGTGGTAGTAGTCGTCGCCGAAGGCGCCAAGGAACACGCGCCGGTTGTGGCGCCGCAGCCAGTCGTAGAGGCGGAGACCGCGCTCGGCCTTCAGCTGGACATAGTGGACGGGGTTGATGAGCTGGACGACGTCGTAACCCCGCCAGTGGCGCATCTCGCGCTGCAGGCGGATGAGGTAGGTGAGCGTATCGGGCAGCCCGGTGCTGCGGCGCGACAGACGGATGTCGGTGGGGTAGCACTTCCATTCGTCGCCGTCGGACACCAGGCGGACCTCGTGCCCGAGGTCGCGCAACGCTGCAGCAAGCGTGGCGTGCAGATTGCTATATTCGCCGAGGAGCAGTATCTTCATAAAACTTTCTCACAAAATAATCAAAAACGATATGATTATCCGCAATAATACCCCTAACCTCAATAACGCGCCCCGAAGGGGCAAAGAGCACATAGCCCAGGGCAACGCCCTGGGTACAAGCAGCAAAGGTAACTTTCGCCCTGAAGGGGCAAAAGCACTCGAAAGCAATGCTTTTGCCCCTTCAGGGCGCGGAATGATGTGCGCCCAAGTTTACCCAGGGCGTTGCCCTGGGCTGGGTGCTTTTGGCCTTTCAGGCCGTTAGGGACATTTTTGCGGATAATCATCAAAAAACGACAGAAGCTAATATTTATTGAACCACCCTAAGAGCGTGTCCTCTGTTCGTAGAGGCGCAGCAGAGCCCTACCGAAGGCGTGGGGGGAGAGGATGCGGAAGAGATTGTATTTCCACGAATAACGGCCTCGCGGCAGGGGGAAGAGGTCGCGCTGGCGGAGAGCCGAAGCGCAGCGGTCGAAGCGGGTCTCGCCGCCACCGCGCTGCCGCAGGGCGTGGCGGAGGATGTCGATGCTCAGATAGCGGATTTTGCGGTCGAGGCCGACGGCGCCTTCCGTCTGGGTCTGCCGGAACGCCCTGATGTCGTCGAGGGCTGCGAAGTAGGCGCGGAAGAGCTCGTCGGTGTGGTCGGGGTCGCTCAGGTGGGTGGTCGAGGCGGGATGCTGGACGTAGATGTAGCCGACGGCGGAGGTGACGCCTGTCCGTCCTGCCCGCCAGAGGAGGCGGGTGACGAAGGCTTCGTCCTCGATGAAGGTGTGCTCAGCAAAACGCAGGGGCGACGGGTGGTCGGTCAGCCGGCGCCGGAAGCAAAGGGTGCACGGGCTGCCGAAGAGGGTGTGGCGGCTCATGTAGGCCGGGCCGTCGGCGAAAACGGCGTTCAGACGGGGCGCGGCAGCGGTGACGGCTTCCGTCGTGCTGAAACGGAACAGCAGGACGTCGAGCTCGCAGGACGCCATAAGCTCCAGCAGGGACGACGCGGAGGACGGGGGAAGATAGTCGTCGCTATCCACAAAGCGGACGTACTCCCCTGTGGCGCACTCGATGCCCCTGTTGCGTGCAGCACCCTGACGGGCATGAGGCTGGCGGAGGAGCCGGATGTTCATCATCCCCTCGAACTCTTGTACGACAGCTTCGGGGCTGTGCGCCGATCCGTCGTCCACCACAATCACTTCGTAGTCGTCTCTCGCCAGCCCCTGACGGGTCAGGGAGTCGAGGCAGCGGCGGAGGTCGGCGTCGACGGGGTTGTAGGTGGGGATGATATACGACAGAGTCATAGGGACGTAGGCGTTCAGCTGATGGCGGCGGGGATGTGCATTCAGAGTTTGGACGAGCGGAGGACGCGCAGCTGGCAGATCAGACGTTTCATGGTGGGCAGGCGGGAGAGCTGGCGGCGGAAGTCGGCACGGTCGCAGTCGCGGCAGCGGCCCATATCGACCAGACGGTTCATGCATGCCCGGCGGAGCGGAGCCAGATGGCGGGTCAGCGCAGCGCTGGAGGCACATTCGCTGAGCAGCCGGCGGCTGTTGAGGTAGAGCTGGCGGCAGGCGGCATAGTGCCAGCTGTTGCTGATGGAGCCCGGGCGGCTCATGTAGTGATAGCAGCCCTTGGCAGAGTAGAAGACGGCGCGGCAGTCGCGTATGACGGAGGGCATGACGGCGGTGTCCTCGAATACCTGACCGACGGGGAAGCGGCGCGACTGCCAGAGACGGGCGCGATAGAGCTTGTTGCACACATAGCAGTGCTCGTAACCCTGTTGGATGATCCAGTCGTTGAACACGGCCTTGCTGACATGCCTGGGGCTGAAGTCAAGCAGGTTCTCGCGGGGCGAACCCTCGTGCTCGCGAATGGGAAATTCCACCATATCGATGTCGGGATAGATGGAGAAAAACTTCAGGTTGTCGCCCCAGGTGCCCGATCCGACTCTGTCGTCGGCATCGAGGAAGGCGATGAAGTCGCCTGTCGCTCTGGCCAGGCCCGTGTTGCGGGCGGCGCTGAGGCCCTGATGGGGCTGATGGATGACGCGAACCTGCGGGTGATCGGCAGCATAGGTGTCGCAAAGGGCACCGCTTCCGTCGGTGGAACCATCGTCCACCAGCAGCACTTCGAAGTCGTCCACCTGCTGGCTGAAAACGCTTTTCATGCACTCGCCGAGATAGGGGCGGACGTCATAGACGGGGATGATAATACTTAATTTCACGGTCTGCGAATAAAAACTGTGGGCAAAAGTAACGTTTTTTTTATAAAAAAGCCTACATTTGCAGGATTTTTGACAAAACAGGGGGCAGATTGTGGTTTCCACACCCCCTCATTAAGGAGAGCGAAGAACGTGCGAGCGAAAAAAAACAACCGGAAGTCGGAGGCTGGCTACGACCGTGTCATCAAGTACATGGGCGTGTTTGGCGGCGTCCAGACCTTGTCCAACCTCATCACGCTGGTGAAGGGCAAGCTGGTGGCCCACTTCATCGGTCCTGCCGGCATGGGCATCGCCTATGCCTTCAACCGCACCATCGACCTCGTCAGCAAGACCACCGACCTCGGCATCAGCTTCAGCGCCGTCAAGACCATCTCGGAGAGCACCGCCGATGAGGCGCGGCAGCGCCAGCTGCTCATCGTCCGCTCGTGGAGCCTCTGGCTGGGCATCATCGGTACGGTGGCCTGCTTTCTGCTGGCGCCGCTGTTCAGCCGGCTCAGCTTTGACGGCGACTACAGCTACACCCTTTCTTTTCAGCTGCTCTCGCTGGTCGTGGGATGCACGTCCGTCACCAGCGGCGAACGAGCCATCATGAAGGGTACACATCTGCTTAGGCAGTTGGCAGCCAATCAGATATGGGTGGTGGTGGCTACGCTGGTCATTGCTACACCTCTTTACATGTGGCTGGGGATGCAGGGCATCGTGCCCGTGCTGGTGCTGACAGCCATCAGCACGATGGTGCTCACCTGCTGGTACTCTTTCCGTGCCTGGCCCTACAGGGTGGCGTTGTTCTCGAAATCGATTTTCCGTGAAGGAGGCTACATCGTGCGTCTTGGCATCAACTACACGATTGCCGGCTTTCTCGGCACGGGCGTGCTCTATTTCATCTCGACCTACGTGATGGAGCAGGGTACGGCCGAGGATGTGGGATTCTACAGCAATGCTGTTGCCCTCTCGTCGTATCTCAGCATGCTGGTGCTCTCGGCGGTAGAGACGGACTTCTTTCCCCGCCTGTCAGCCGTCAACCGCGACAGAGAGCAGTCGAACCATCTCGTAAACGAACAGATAGAGGTGCTGATATTGCTCATCTCGCCGCTCATCGTGGCCTTTCTGCTCTCTCTGCCTCTTCTCATCCCGCTATTGCTGAAGCGTAGCTTCCTGCCGATGCTCGAGGTGACGCAATGGGCGGCGCTGGCCTTGTTCTTCACGGCGCTCACGCGGCCTATGTCGTTCATATCACTCTCGAAGGGCGACTCGTTCACCTACCTCATTCAGGAACTCTTTTACGACCTCTTCATGGCGGCTGCCTTCATCCTCGGCTATCGCTACGGCGGGTTGTCGTGGGCAGGAGTGGGCCTGTTTGCTGCATCTGTGTTCGACTGGTTGCTCAACTACCTCATCACCCACGTGCGCTATGGCTTCCGCACCAGCCGTAAGGTGCGCCTCTTCGCCCTTCTACACGGCCTGTTGCTGGCTGTCGTGATGGTCGTGCTGCGGTTCACCGATGGCTGGGTGTGCTGGACGACTGCGGCGATGCTGCTGGTTGCATCGGCTGTCGTCTCTTTCCATTATTTATATAAGGAGACTGATTTCCTACAGAGAATCATCCGCAAACTGAAACATGAACATGAAGCATAGACTCGTCCTTTTCGCGTTGTTACTCTCCGTCCTTCCTGCCGCAGGGCAGGAGACGGCGCAGTTCCGTCCGCCGTTCGACTTTCCGCTGCTGCTGAGCGCCAACTTCGGCGAGCTGCGTGCCGGACACTTTCACGGCGGCCTCGACATCAAGACGCAGAACTCCATCGGACACCCCGTCCACAGCGTGGCCGACGGCTACATCAGCCGCGCCACCGTCAGCAGCGGGGGCTACGGAAACGGGCTCTACATCACCCATACGAATGGCTACACGACGGTGTACGGCCACCTCGATGCCTTCTCCGCTCCGGTGGCTGAACGCATCAGGCAGTATCAGTATGCCCACGAGACGTTTGCCGCCGACCTCACCTTCGGCCCCGACGAATTTCCTGTTTCGGCGGGCGAGGTGGTGGCTCTGAGCGGCAATACCGGCTATTCCTTCGGACCGCATCTTCACTTCGAGGTGCGCGTCACGGAAACGGACGAGCCTGTCGACCCGCTGCAGTTCTTCTCGGGCTTCATCACCGACGATGTGCCCCCTCGTGCCTCCTCCGTCATGCTCTATCCGAAAGCCGGCAGGGGGTTGGTGAACGGCAGGGAGGCGAAGTGCTACATGGAGGTCAGGAACGGCCTCGTGCAGCAGCCCACCGTCGTCAAGGCGTGGGGGAAGGTCGGGACGGCCATCGCGGCGCACGACTACATGACGGGCACCTCCAACTATTATGGTGTGCGCCACGTCCGTCTCTACGTGGACGATGTGCTGGTCAGCGAGAGCGATGTCAACCGTTTCTCGTTCGACGAGAACCGCATGCTCGACTCGTGGACCGATTACGACGAGCGCCTCGCCACCGGCGCGTGGTATATGCGCTCTACCGTTGCGCCGCACAACAGCCTCCGCATGCTCTCTACGCAGGGCACGAGCGGGGGCTGGGTGACGATTGACGAGGAGCGTGACTACCGTTTCCGCTACGAGCTCTGCGACTTCTACGGCAACCGCGCCAGCTATCGCTTCACCGTTCGGGGCGAACGTCAGCCGCTCCCTCCCGTGCTGCCCGATTACCTCTATAGGCTGAGTGCTGGCAAACCGCATATCCTTTCGTGGCGCGACCTGACGCTGTGGCTGCCCGATGATGCACTCTACGATGACCTGCAGCTCGACATTGAGGTTACCGATGCTGCCGGGAATGCCGTTCCGTCCTGCCCTGTCTGGCAGTTCTGCCGCGTTCCCGTTCCCTTGAAGGATAATGCTGAACTTCGCCTGCAGGTGCCGCAGCCGCTCGTGGCTGACAAGCCGAAATACTGCGTTGCCGAGGTCTATGGGGGCAGCCTTCTCTGCCGCGGCGGCACGTATGAGTACGGATGGTTGAAGACCACCGTCAGCCGTCTCGGTGCCTACACCGTGATGGTCGATACCATACCGCCTCGTATCGTTCCTCAGCTGCCTGCTCCGCAGCAGTCGCCTGAAGGGAAGGGAGAAATCGTCGCCTTCAAACTGGGTGATGTGGGCAGCGGTGTGAGCGACTATCGGGGCACCATCGACGGCGAGTGGAAGCTTTTCAAGTTCAGCTCCAAGGATATGCTCCTCTGGTGCAACCTGCGCGAAGAGGGCATCTCTCAAGGTCGTCATACGGTAGATGTCACCGTCACCGACCTCTGTGGCAACGTCAGCACCTACACCGCCGAGTTTAATCTTTGATGGGGTAGAGGCCTTTGGCGCAATTAGGAATTAGAAATAATTAATGAAAAATGAAGAATGAAAAATAAAATGTTTTGTCATTCCGCAAGTATGATAACCGCATTGGAAGGAACGCCCCGAAGGGGCAGTGAGCATACAGCCCAGGGAAACGCCCTGGGTACAAACAGCATGAGCAACTTTCGCCCTGAAAGGGCAAAAGCCCTACAAGACAATGCTTTTGCCCTTTCAGGGCGGCGGAATGTGTTGCCTACGGAACCCAGGGCGTTGCCCTGGGCTGGAAGCTTTCTGCCCTTTCAGGGCGCTGGCTACTGCCTGGGCTATTTATTTTTCATTCTTCATTTTTTCATTCTTCATTATAGATCGTAAATTGTCAAATCGTAAATAAAAAAGTGTTATGAAAAAGACCCTCTTCTTAATCGTTACAGCCACGTTGCTGGCTGTCAGTTCAGGCTTTGCCTGCACCAACTTCATTGTCGGCAAGGCCGCCAGCGCCGACGGCTCCGTCATCGTCTCCTACAGCGCCGACTCGTACGGCATGTACGGCTATCTGGCTCATTTTGCTGCCGCCGTCCATCCGGCCGGCACCATGCGCGACGTCTATGAATGGGATACCAACAAGTATCTCGGCCAGATTCCCGAAGCTCCCGTTACCTACAACGTGGTGGGCAACATGAACGAATGGCAGGTCACCATCGGCGAAACCACCAACGGCGGTCGTGAGGAATGCTGGCACGGCCCGGGCGTCATCGACTACGGCAGCCTTATCTACATCACCCTCCAGCGTGCCCGCTCGGCCCGCGAGGCTGTGGAGATGATGGGTGCGCTCGTGAAGGAGCACGGCTACGTCAGCGAGGGCGAGACCTTCAGCATCGCCGACCCAAACGAGGCGTGGATCATGGAGATGATCGGAAAGGGTAAGGATGAGAAGGGTGCCGTGTGGGTAGCTCTCCGTTTGCCCGACGACGTCATCTGCGCTCATGCCAACCAGGCGCGCGTCCGTCAGTTCCCCCTCGACGACCCGAAGAACTGCCTCTACAGCCCCGACGTCATCTCCTTCGCCCGCTCGAAGGGCTGGTATAAGGGCGAGGACAAGGATTTCAGCTTTGCCGACACCTACAACCCCCTCACCTTCGACGGCCTCCGCTTCTGCGACGCCCGCGTCTGGAGCTTCTTCAACCTCTATGCCGATGCCGACATGAGCCGCTGGCTGCCCAGCGCCCAGGGTGACGTGAAGGCCGAGCCCATCCCCCTTTACTTCCGCCCCAAGCACAAGCTGAGCGTGGCCGATGTTGAGGCTGCTATGCGTGACCACTACGAAGGCACTCCGCTCGACATGACGGGCGACCTCGGCGCCGGCCCTTGGTCGATGCCCTACCGTCTGCGCCCGCTTTCTTATAAGGTCGATGGCAAGGAGTGCTTCAACGAGCGCACCATCAGCACCTTCCAGACAGGCTTCACCTTCGTCTCTCAGATGCGCAGCTGGCTGCCTCGCGAGATTGGCGGCATCCTCTGGTTCGGCAACGACGATGCCAACACAGCCGTCTATACCCCTATGTACTGCTCCATCACCGAGTCGCCCTTCTGCTACAGCGACAAGGCCGGCGATGCCGTCACCTTCTCGTTCGAGAGCGCCTTCTGGATGTTCAACTGGGTGAGCAACATGGTCTATCCGCGCTACTCGCTGCTGATCGACGACCTCCGCAAGGTGCAGAGTGCCCTCGAAGTCAGCTTCTTCCTCGGTCAGGAAGAGGTGGAGAAGGAGGCACAGGCTATCTACAAGGCCAGTCCCGCCAGCGCCGTAGCCTATCTGACAAAATATAGCGCCAGTACGGCCGACAAGACAATGAAGGCCTGGATGCAGCTGGCGCAGAAGCTCATCGTCAAGTACAACGACTGCGTCATCAAGCCCGAGAACGAAGACGGAACCTTCCGCCGCACCCCCGAAGGCTTAGGTGACCGCGTCATCACCCCCGGCTATCCCGACGACTTCAACCGCCGCGTCATCAAGGAAACCGGCAAGCGCTACCTCGTCCCGAAACAGAAAAAATGATGGCTTAAATGCCAGATATTGGAAGTCTTCATAAAACCGAAGGAAAAAGTTCTTACCGCTCTTTTTTATATTTTAATTGCCCGGCGCCATTCGCGTCGGGCTTTTCGCTTCATCCGCCGACAAAAAATAGTAGGAGCGCACTTACGCGCGCGTATTAATATAATATAAGGTGTTCATTCGTAAATACTGTTAGTCCCTCGGAAGAGCGAGTGCAAGCTGTGACGGGTTGCGATGGGGCGATAGTACGTTAGAAGTGGCGTTTGCTGTGCGGTTTTCTTTTTAACCCGTCACAAAAAGATGATCGTTGGAAGATGAAAGCCACTTTGCGTGCAATAGTGTGTGTCGTTAATTTCAGGCAGAAATCTCAGATAATCGCATAGGTTCCACCTCACCAATGGCAAGCATAGTGTTTGATTCTATTTTGCCAGCGTTTGATTCTGGTCATCCAGCGTTTGATGCTGAGCGCTTAGAGTTAAACTCTGTGGCAGGCTTCGTGTGTTTAATCTTTGGTCCGAAAAAGCTGGGTTATTTCTTTCAAAATCGGAAATTATTTGATTTTACAACGCTGTAATTGGCGAAAAACCCCGCTTTTTCAAGAAAAATGTTGCAAAATCAGAAATTTTTTGCAAAAATATTTGCACGATAAAAAAAGAGGTGTTAACTTTGCAACAAAAATAAACGATAACCCGATAAATAACCCTTAAAACGTACGACAATGAAAAGCATTTACCGGATTTCCGCCCCGAACTTCCTGCTCGTCATGCTGGCGTCCTGTTCACAGGATTACGACTATGACGAAATCGCACAGAGTGCCAAGGAGCAGGAGCAAGTGACAAAGTTCGACATCCTCGTGACCCGCGACGGAAAAGTAGTGGCTAACAACGGCATCGGCTCGACGCGTGGAGCGGATGTCAGCGCCGGCTCTAGAGGCCATGATACCCTTGTTGCTTAGTTTTCTACCAGGTGCCATCTGCCTGGCTTACATAACGTTCAGTTGTGTCTTTACGGCGAGACTTCGGTCTTGCCGTATGGCCGTTTTGTTGCAGCTGCTTTGTGGAATGGCCATCTTTTCCAGCGCCTGCCTCTATTCGGGCGTCAGCAGCGACAGCCAGCGGCTTGTCATGCAGCTGCTCTCCCAGCTGACAATGCCGGCTGTCATCCCTGTGGCCCTCCTCTATTTCCGTGCCTTCCGCAAGCCAGGCCCGCAAAATCCCGCCGGCATGCTCGTCCTGCTGCTTCCGATTGCGCTTTTCATTGTCGAACTGATGCTTGTGGCGTTCCTCGGGCATGAAGAGAGTGTCGCTCTCGTCAGGAACATCGCAAACGGCCATTGGGGCGTTGCCTATGAGAACAACTATGCCCAGCTGCTTTTCAGCTGCATCGTCGTGGTGTTTCCTGTCATCATGGTCCTTGAGTATGTCGTTCTGCTCATCACCTTCATTCCCGTTTTCGTCAAGACGAAGAAGAATAGCCTGGTGTCCTTTATTAAGGGGAAGGACAGCGTCCGCACGACGAGGCTGATGGCAGCGAGCCTTCTGGTTTTCGTCACGCTCTTCCTGGCCCGCTATTGTGTGGGCGTCCTGACGCATATCGGGTGGCTGGGTGGCCTTCTCGACCTCCTTCTCGCCTTCGCTGCCTTCCTGGTATTCTTCGGCGGCATGTTTGAAGTGAAGGAGAGCATCACTATGCAGGATGTCCATCAGGCTTTCCGCTATAATACGACGCATGACGACGAGTCGAAGTATCATCGCGCCCGGTTCCCGCTGAATACGGGCGTCACGTTCAATCCCGCTGCCCCTCATCCGGCTTCCGTCTCACCTGCAGTCGCGTCTGCCTCCCAGACAACGCAGACAGAGGCACAAGTCCTGCCGGCAGAGGCTGCCGGACCATCCTCTGCGTCGGAGACATCATTGACTTCCCCTGCCACGTCACGCGATGCGACAGCGGGCGAGTCCCCAACGGCTTCAACCGACCAAACCCGTCCAGAGCCGCCGACAGCAGGAAACGTTCCCTTCTCCACCCTCATGCAGCAGCTGTCTATAGAAGAGGGAAGCTTGCAGAGCCGCTTCGAGGAGGTGATGATCAACGACCAGCTCTTCCTGATGCCTGGCATCACGTTGTCGCTCATCGCCGAGCGCCTCAATACCAACAAGACCTATCTGTCGCGAATGATCAACTCGACGTACAACCTGGCCTTTCCTGAATACCTGAACGCGCTCCGCATCGACTATGCCGAGCAGTACATCCTCCACAACCGCGGGGTACGGCAAAGCGAGGT
>JAILEU010000014.1 GCA_024697785.1 Bacteroidaceae bacterium
ATAGCTGACGGTGACGCTGCCGTCGGTCACGCTGAACGTGACATCGGCAAAGTTCGGGCTTATGTTCGAGAACTGTCCGGCCGCGAGACCCATATAGGCGATGCCTGTGTCGGTCAGCGAGGCCTCGGCGGTGCCGCTGAAGGTGAAATCGGCGGAGGTGTAGAGCTGCGACGAGGTATCGACGTCGTAGCCGGTGGCGATGTGCGCCGAGCCGTCGTAGGTTGCGCTTTCGGTGTGGCCGGTGATGGTCACGGTGACGCCGGTGAGCGGGGTGACGGTCAGCGTGCCCTCCACCTTCGTGATGTCATAGTTGGCGGCCAGGGTGCCGTCGTTCAGCGTGTAGGTAAAGGCGTTATTATTGCTGCCTGCGTCGGTCAGTGTGCCGGTCACGTCGCAGGTAGCTCCCTCGCCCTCGACGAAGCCGTCGCCGCCCACGGTCACGCCGCCGGCCGTCAGCGCCGTGCCGTCGTAGGTCTTCGTGTCCGAGGCGCTGGTGAGCGTCACCGAGCGACGGGCGATGGTGAAGGTCGCCGCAGCCGCGCCCAGATAGAAGCCCTTGCCGGTGATGGCGACGGTGGCGGTGCCGGCATTCGTGTTATTGCTATAGGTCACGCCGGTATAATCCGTCCCTGCCGTCATGACCGTCTCGCCGTCCATCACCGACGTGATGGCGGGTGTATGTGCCGCGCCTGTGTAGGTAGAGCCATCGGCGACCGTAATCGTCGGCGTAACGTCTTCGAGACTCACCGTCACGTCGTTTGCAGGCATAGATAGCGTATATTGCCCCAAAGTCTCAGTAGTTGATGTCGTTGCTCCTGTTGCAGTGAACTTCTTCATACCTGATGACGGTATAGTAGCGGTAACTGTTATGTCCGTTCCTTGCTTGTAGTAGTCCGTGCCATCCACACTGATTGTCGCTGTTGCCGTGACGGTGCAGTGGGTAGCAGTAATTTTATACACCTGCCCGACATTGGTAACGGTACTACCATCATTATTGCCAAGAGCAGCATAGCTATGATTGGCATCGCTGTCGTAGAAATACGAGTTTGTCAACCTGTTTGTATTAAAATATAACATTCCTACGATGGCACCCGCCACTTTATTCGTTCCTGATATCGTAACCGTCGGGTTAATGACAATGCAGTTGTCAACCGTGCAATTATCATTGCAAAATCCAACGAGTGTGCCTACATCAGCAGAATAAGGACCTGAGTTAGTAGCCGTAACGGTTGGGTTGACGAGGACGACATTCTTCACTGTAGCTCCGCGATTCACATTACCGATGCCACCAAAGAGACCGATGTAACCGTAATCACTGGTTACGGTGAGGTTACTGATGGTGAAATTACGACCGTCATAAATGCCGTCAAAGAGTTCACCGACAGCTTGATATTTGCCTATGGGAGTAAAGTTACCACCCGTCATGACAATATCCTGCGTCTGAACGAACCGCTTGCCGTAGGCATCGTTGCCGCTGTTGACATAGGTGGCAATGGCACTCAGGGCCGCCTCACTGTCAACGATATAGTAGAGTCCGTCGTCATCACCGCTTGTCGAGAATTTATGGTCGCCGAGGGTTTCCTTGAAACCATAGACGACGATCGTCGCGGTCGTCGTGCCGGTGTAACTGCCCGCACCTGTTATCGTCAGCGTATATCTACCCGGTGTCTTGATGACATCCACGTTCTGGCTGTTGCCGTCGGTGATTGCCGCAGTATAGTCGGTGCCTGCCTGTAGTGTCGCATTTCCGGTATAGGCTACGCTATATTGCAGGCTGATACCCGCATCGTTCGGCGCATAGGCTTTTTCGATTCCGTTGATGGTGGCATACATAAGATCGTAGGTGATTGTACCGCTTTTCGGAACGATTTTCTTGCCACCGATGTTATCGGCTGTCGCATCGACATTGGTTCCGTCATCAAGGATGAACGGTTTGCCCGTCTGGAAGCTGACCTCGCCGCTGTAACTTTCTGCCTGTACGAAGTCGCCAGCGGCATCTCGCCAGCCAAGGCTGACGGTCGTGCCGCCGATACCGTTGACGTTGGCCGTTATCTGACCGCCGTTGATAACCACTGAGCCGTACTCGCCGCCGATGTCGGCGATACCGCCCTTGCCTTTCGCTGTCACCACTCCACCATTGATGGTAACAGTTCCACAAGAATTATACGGTGCCGCTCCGATACCTGCACCGCTGAACATACCTTCGGAATTGATATTTCCGCCGTTGATGGTTATCGCGCCACAACTATTTCCTTGCGAAGAACCAATTCCCGCATCGTTGCTTACAACTCCTTTCGGATATACGGAGAGGCTTCCCGCGCCGCCTGTCTGTCCATAGATATTGAGCGCGTTGCCGCTGTTCACGCGGATGCGGTTGGCATTCATCGTCGTGCCGTCGGCAAGAATCAGGTGGGCCTCGCCGCTAATCTCGACAACACTGCTGAAAGAGATGTTGTCGGCCACCAGATACCAGCCGGTAAGTGTGGCGGGCAGGTCGTTTCGTGTGGTGAGGAGCTTCAGGTCGCCAAGAGCCTTTGTCTGCGTCGTGCCGTTCTCATCTACGTATTCAAGTGTTCCGACAAGGAAGTTAAACGTCTTTGTGAATGAGTAGCTGCCCTTGCCGCTGATAGTGGCAGTATATACGCCCTTGTCTTTCACCGTGGCAGGGCTGAAGGTTACATCATAGTCGGTGCCAGCGGCCAGCGTCGTGCTGTTGTCGGCATCGCTGACGGTGGGACTGACGGTGATGTTACTGCCCGTATAGGCATAGAACTCCGCGAGATTGCTGATGCGGATGGGGTCAGCCTTCATCCTGACATTGAGAACGAGGTCGCCCATAGTTCCATTGTGAGAACAGGATATCGTCAGGGTGCTGCCCGTTGTGGTGGTCTCAGGAAAAGTCCTTTCTTTTTCATATCCGCTGTACTTAGTGGTGTTGCCCTCTTTTATTGAGTATGAACAATCCACTTTATTACCGTACGTGTTGTTCCATGCGCCGGAGTATGTCATTTTACGCCCCGAAGGTACGGTCAGGGTGATTGTACCTGTTTCTTCACCATAGCTATGACTCCATCTCACCTGGAACGGCTCTTCAAAGCCGTCGTTGATTTCATACGTATAGGTTCCGCTGGTGGGCATCTGCAGATAATAGTATCCGGGCTCACCGGGGTTCTTGCTCGTGTCGATGCGCAGCCAGCGGGGAACAATCGACACGACGTATGAGGCCGACTGTGAGCCGGTGTAGCTGCCCGCACCGGTGACAATCACGGCGTATGTCCCGTCGGTCCGTCCGTCACCGCTCCATTCCACCGTGTAATCCGTGCCCTTGGTGAGCACCTTGCCGTCGGCAGCGGTCACCGTGGGCTCGGGCTTTATCTCGATGCCCGTGCGGATATAGTACGTATCAACGCCGCTGATGGTGGCTGTAGCGAGGTTCCTGACATCCGTGATGGGGACGACGCTGCTGCCGCTGACCTCCCAGCCGGAGCCAAGCAGGGCCTGCAGCTCGGCGGCCGTGGCGGGGGCCGTCGCGGTGCCCTGGGTGGCAATCGCGCCGTAGCTCTTGCTGGCGTCGTAGTAGCAGTTCGTCAGGGTGGAGCTGCCGTTGCGGTTGAACAGGGCGCTGCCGTCCGTCTGGCTGATGGCCATCGTGCCCGCCATCAGGCAGTTGTTGAACGTCAGCGTAGCGTTTCGCCAACCGACGAAGCCGCCGCAGTTGGTGGTGTTGCTGCCCGCGATACTGCCGTCGAACAGGCAGTTGGTAAACGTGACCGTGCCGCCAGACGTTCCGATGAATCCGCCGTGGGTGCCGTCGCCACTGATGCTGCTGGTGATGGCTACGCTGCTGCGGCACGAGGCGACGGTGACTGCGCCTTCGCTCTGGCCAATGAGCCCCGAGGCAAACATCCGGCCCGCGCCGTCCACGGTGCCGGCGGTGTGGAGACACGCGATGGTCGCGCCGCTGACGTAGCGGAACGGAGCGGTGTAGTCGCTGCCGTCGGCGGTCAGGCTCAGCGTCAGCGTGTGGCCTCCGCCGTAGAACGTGCCGCTGAACTTATGGTCGCTCGTGCCAACCATCGTCGATACGGTGATGTCGTTGACCAACGTCACAGTCATACCCTCATAATTTGCTCCTGCACTTACTGAGGCTGCAAATGTATCCCAGTCCTCGGCAGTGGCAATGCTGCCCGCGAAAGAATAACCCGTAACAATGTAGTAGGTGTCGCCGTCGGCGGCAGTCACCTCATCTGTAATAGTTCCCGCAGGGGTGGAGCTATAGGCCCGCGCGCCCGCTGCGGCTATAAAGGCGGCATTGGTCAGCGTGGGTGCTGCGGTGTAGTACGCGGCGCTGACAGTAGCTGTCGTCGTGCTTCCTTGGTTGTGGATGGCGATGGGATGGAAGGAGCCGTTGCCCGAATAGCTGCCCTTGAAGATACAATTGTCGAGGGTAAGGTGGTTGCCGTCGCTCCAGCCCTGCAAGCCGCCGGCATAGTTGCCGCCGTTGCTCATCGTGCCGGCGAATACGGTATCCTTGATTTTCAGATAGGACGATAAGCCGTGGCCTACCACGCCGCCCATGTGCTTATTGCTGCCAGTGTTCACTGTTATGCTGGCACTCACCGTGCAGCTCTCAATGGTATTGGGGCGTTCGCTTGAGCCGTCTTTCGAGAATCCCACGAGTCCGGCAGCATGGGTCGTACCCGTGACGCTGCCCGTAATGGTCACATTCTTAATCACTGCACCGCCGCTGATGTAGCGGAAAGGGGCCGTGCCCTGAGTCGATGTCTCGCTGATGTTGACGGTCAGCGTCTTGCTGTTGCCGTCGAAAGTCCCCGTGAAGGGATGTGAATCCGTGCCGACGGTAGCGGTGACGGCACTGGAGCCGTTGTCCCACGTGTCGCTGAGCTTGTAGAACTTGTCGGCATTCGTGCCGTTGTTGACGTTCGAGGCAAACGTTGCCCAGTCAGCAGCATCATCAAGCACATACGGGTCGGCTTGCGTGCCGCTGCCCGTAATCTCAGCCCATGCCGTAGCCGAGGTGAGCAGCGTGACTATCAGGGTTAAAACGAATCGCCCGCTACGGGCGACGTTGGTGGTGACAGGTTTTACCGTTTTGCAATTGGTTTGCATTGTGATGTATGGTTAATGTATGTTTTTTTCGTCAGACGTCATTCGAATGGTTGAAACGTTTCGGGGTACAGGGAAGTTGCTGCCCGCTCCCGCACGCTTTCAGCGTGCAAAGGTACGGCTTTTTTTATTAAGGTGTTCACGTCCCACCCCCTTTTTTTTCTATATTAACCCAAATCGGTCATAAGGTCGACTGTTATTCTTATTATTCTTTTTCAGTCTTTTCATGCCATATCAGCATTTCTTTCGGCATCTTGTCCACATCGTTGTCTCGTCGTAGCTCGCTACGCCTTCGACATCGATGAGAACAATCTGCTCGAAACAAATACTAATCTGACATAAATCCTAACGACCGATTTGGGTTAACACGAACTCGGCGCCCGTGTTCGTATAGGAACGGGCGCCGATGAGGGTTGTTGGAGTCAAACGGAGCGTTTGTCAGCGAGAGGGGGATAATGGATTATCACCGGAATGGTAACTTGGTAACATCGTAACCTCGTAACATGATGGAAGATTGAAGATTGATGCGCAGCAAATTCTTCATTCTTCATTCTTCATTCTTCATTCTTCATTTTTCATTATAAATATGCGTTATTTGAGGTATTTGCGTCGGAGTGCCTCCTGCTCCTCGGTCGTGAAGCCGAGCTTCTCCTCTATATAATGAGCGAGCGAGCCGTACTGCTGGTCAATCAGGTCGAGCGTCGCCACGAAGTTCTCCTTGCTTACGCCCACCATAGCGCGGATGAACGCCTTCTCGGCTTCGCCGCCGCCCAGCTCGTCGATGCGCGCCAGCATCTGCGCCACGTAGGGGGCATAATAGCGGTTCGAGAGGTCGAAATCGTCCACGATGGTCTCGCGCGACGCGCCCAGCGCTCCCAGCACGAAGGCCGTCCCCCAGCCGGCGCGGTCCTTGCCCTGCGAGCAATGCCACAGAGCGCCGCACTCGGCAGCGAGGACGCCCCGGAGGAATGCGCCATAGCGTTGCTGCGACAGCGTGTCGGCCACGATGGCAGGATAGACGGTACGCGCCAGCTCCTGGGCCTGCGGCTGAAAGGCATAGCGGACAAGCCCCTCCACGAAATCGCTCGACTTCACCTGCGTCGTGTCGGCACGTCCCGACGAGAAGCCGTCGATGAACCGCTGAGGCAGGGTGGAGAGAGGGGTACGACGGACGCCTTCTATCGTGCGGTCGGGGTCGGCAGCAGCCTCGGCGTCGTAGCGGAAGTCGAACACATCGGTCAGCCGGAACTCGTCCTTCAGCCGTTTCACATCGGCGTCGGTAGCCCTATGGAGGTTACCGGAACGAACGAGCAGCCCCGTGCGAATGGTGCGGCCGTCCATCATGGTCAGCCCGCCCAGCTCGCGGGCATTCTCTACGCCCTCGAAGGGGATGGTGCGGTCGGCGGACACATCCATCGGCGCCTACCCCTCTATCTCAAACAGATTCAGGAACCCCGTCATCAGGAACACGCTCCTGATTTCGCCGGAGATGCTCCGCACGATCACCTTCCCGCCCTTCTCGGCCGCTGCCTTCCGCAGCATCAGGAAGAGGCGGAGGCCCGAGCTGGAGATATACGAGAGCTCCTTGCAATCCAACACGATTGTTCCGCCCGCCTCGTCGGCAAGGGCGTTCATCTGAGGCGCCACCTCCTGCGAGGCTGGCGTGTCCAAACGGCCTATCAAGCTGGCCGTCACCACTTTGTCTTCACGTGAAATCTTTACTTCCATCTATTTTTTCGTTTAATGTTTAACGTTTAATGTTTAACGAACACGTCGCGCCGAAGGCGCTTTCCGAGCGTCAGGACGTTCTTCTCGCCTACCCGCTCGTAGCTTACGCTGTCCATAATCTGCCGGACGAGGTGTATGCCCAGTCCGCCAATGGGCCGTTCCTCCACCCCGGCGTTGATGTCCACCTCAGCCCGCGTGGTGGGGTCGAAGGGCTGGCCGGCGTCGGTGACGGTAAACGTCAGGGCATCGCCGCTCACGCCAGCTGCGATGTCCACCGTGCCCGCCGTCCCCTTGGGATAGGCATACTGCATCACATTGGCCACCGCCTCCTCAAGGGCGAGGTTCAGGCCGGGCACCAGCGTCTCGTCGAGCTTGAAGGCCTGCGCCGTCGCCTCGACGAAGGCCGACAGCCGGGGAATCTCGCTGATGTCGTTCCGGAGGGTCAGGCGCCGCGCCGCAGGGAGGTAGTGGATGAAGAGGATGGTGAGGTCGTCGCTCTGAGGCGCATCGCCAACGAAGTCAGCCACCTGCTGCTTGATGTTCTCCAGATGGTCGTGGGCACTCTTACGCCCATGCAGGGCGGCTTCCATGCGGGCCTCGCCGAACTGCTCGTGCTGGGCGTTCTCGGCCTCCGTCAGGCCGTCGGTATAAAGGAACAGGGCGTCGTCGTAGCGGACGACGGTCTGCTGCTCCTCGTACGCCATCCCTTGCATGATGCCCAGCGGCAGGTTGGGCACCACGGGCAGAGGGCTGATGGCGTCGGTCAGGATCATGGGCGGGTTATGGCCGGCGTTGCAGTAGCGGAACTGGCCGTTCGTCAGGTCGAGCACGCCGCAGAAGAACGTGACGAACATGCTGCTCTCGTTCATAGCCGAGAGGCTGTTGTTCATGGCTGTGACGATACGGCCGGGGCTATCCTCGTGGGCCGACATGTTGCGGAACGAGGTGCGCGTCACGGCCATCACCAGCGAGGCGGGGACACCCTTGCCGCTGACGTCGCCCACGCAGAAGAAGAGTTTCTCGCCGCGGATGAAGAAGTCATACAGGTCGCCGCCCACCTCCTTAGCGGGGACGATGGTGGCGGCCATATCGAGGTCGTGCCGATCGGGGAAGGGCGGGAACACCAGCGGCACCATTGACATCTGGATGCTGTTGGCGATGTGAAGCTCGCCCTCGATGCGCTCGCGCCGCTGTTCCAGCGCGCGGTAGCGCAGCTGACCCTTGATGAACGACCGCAGCATCAGCACTATCATCGCCAGCCCTATCAGCTGGAGCAGCAGCACCAACGTGCCCATCCGCTTCAGCCCGCCGTAGATCTCATTCTCGGGTATCACGATGGACATCGACCACCCCGTGCGCTCCACGGGGGCGAAATAGACGTAGCTGGTGGCACCCTTATAGTCCATCGACATGCTGCCGGACGTGCCTGAGAGCAGGGCGCCCGTGAGGTCGGCCAACGCCTCGCCGTCGTCCATACCCGCTATCACCTCGCTGGCCGTCTTGCGCATCACCAGCGTCTCGACGGGACACACCATGATGCGCCCCGTGCGGCTGAGCATCATGCTGAACGCCTCCGGATAGACCCTGACGTTGCCCACCAGCTCGGTGAGCCAGTCGAGCGAGAGGTCGGCGGTGAGGACAGCGGCCGTCACGCCGTCGCGGTCGCGGATGGGCATAGAGAAGGTGGTCATGAGCATCTCGCCGCCGCCCTCATCGACGTAGGGCTCTGACCAGCAGCCCTCGCCCAGCTCGACGGGCTTCGTGAACCACTCCTGCGCAGGGTAGTCGTACTCCGGCGTCGCCAGCGAGAGCAGCTGCAGGCTGCCCGTCGCGTCGCGATAGACGTAGGGGGCGAAGAGGGGGCGGTCCTTCAGGTATCCCGGCACCAGCGCAACGGTGGAACCCGCTACGACGGGGTTGTCCTCCACCATCCGCTGGCACACCCGCTTCAGGCTGTCGGGATAGTCGAGACACCACTGGGCGACCCAGACGCTGTTGCGCACAGCAGCCTCAGCCTGGTTGATGACGTCCATAATCTTATTGCGGGTCGATTCCAGCTGGCTCTCGGCTCGCATAGAGGCTTCTTCGCGGATGCCCTTTTGCGAATAGTAGTACTGCACCAGCGCGGTAACCTCAAGCGTGAGGGCTGCCACGATGACCAGCAACAAAGCCTTGATGTTCGTCAGGAATTTCTTTTTCATGCGAATCCCTTATTTGTTTTGCTATAACACGTTAGATTAGACCTAAAACGATAAACGTATGCCTTACCCGATGGAGTTTCACGCCCTTGGAACTGAAGTTTCACGCCCTTGGAACTGGAGTTTCACGCCCTTGGATTTTCATTTTAATCCTATTATTTTTATATTGATCACTAACCCTTAACCACTAACCCTTAAATGATTCCTTTTAGGGCGGCGCGGAACTCGGGCATCGGGCACTTGGTGTCGCGCTCGATGATCAGCGTCTTGAGGCCGGCGTAGGGGCGTATCAGCTCCTCGACCTCCTTCAACGGGACGTCGGGCCCGAAGTAGGCGGGGGCGAAGTGGGTCCAGAACTGCATGGCCAGCGCCCTGGTCATGTGGAAGGTCTCCTGGATGAACGCCTCGCCGTCGAGGCAGCAGCAGAGATAGACCATACCGACGTCGAAGAGGTGGTTGCCCCAGCAGAAGTCGCCCAGGTCGATGAAGTAGCGCTTGTCGCCCACGAAGATGGCGTTGCTGAACTGGAGGTCGCCGTGAATGGCGGTATCCTCATCGGGGACGTCGGCGATGAAGCGGGCAAGGCTGTCCTTCTGAACGGGGGTGAAGAAGGGGTTCTCAGCGAGCAGGCGGTAGTAGCGCTCCTTGACGTTCTCGAACTGTGTGGTATCGACGTGGGTGGCGTGGAGCGTGCGGCACATGCCGGCAAACTCGGTGGCAAAGCGGGCCACGTGCTGGGGCTCGTCGGCCGTCGCACGTGAGTAGGACTTCTTGCCCACGATGCGCCGGAAGCGGATGCCGTAGCGGCCGTCATCCGTGACGACATAGTCGCCGGGCTCGGGCGTGGGGATGCCCATCTCGAAGACTTTCCGCGAGAGGTTCATCTCGTCGAGCGGCTGCTGCATCTTACCGGGGAAGTAGAGCTTCAGCATCACCGAGGGGTCGGTCTTGTGGTCGTAGCTCTCGCCGTTGGCCCCGCCGCCGGAGAGGACATAGTCGTTGAGGGAAATGCGAATAGGGTCCATAATTTAAGGGTTAGTGGTTAAGGGTTAGTGGTTAGTGGTCAATATATAAATAATAGGAGTAAATAAGAATGAAAAAAATACCAATTACCAATTATCAATTACCAATCATCAATTATCAATTATCAATTATCAATTGCGCCGAAGGCGCCTCGGCGCCTCGGCGCCAAACTTGCTCGATGAGACGGACGAACTCCTGATAGGCAAAGGTGTCGGCGAGTTCGCTGAGGGCATCGGCGAGGCCGCGGTAGTGCCACTCGTGGTCGGCTCGATTCGTAACGTGAAAGAGGTTCCAGAGGGCGTCACCCTGCACGGCATAGTCGCGGGCGATGGCGCGCATGTTCGACAGCTTGTCGCCCAGGGCGACCATCTTGGCCTCTCGGCTGGCGCGGGAGAGACGGTCGATGGCGGCCTGCTTACGAGCGTGCCAGCTGTCGGCTTCGGTCACACCCTCGGGCATCTCGTCGCTCTCGTCGGCCACCAGCATAGCGATACGGCTTCCGAAGGCGGCGCGGAGCTCGTCAACGGTGACGTCCGTGTCCTCGACGGTATCGTGCAGGGCGGCAGCAGCAAGCAGCTCCTGGTCGGACGTCATAGTGGCCACGATTTCTACGGCCTCCAGGGGATGGACGATGTAGGGATAGCCCTTGCCGCGGCGCTCGGTTCCGGCATGGGCACGGACGGCGAAGACAATAGCGCGGTCCAGCAACTCAGTATTCAGCGGTTTGTTTGGCATTTTTTTTGGGGGGGGTGTATTATTTAGGGTCTATGGTCTATAGTCTATGGTCTATAGTCTATGGTCTATCGCTCTTTACGCCCCTTTGGGGCGTGGCGGCCAAAGGCCGCGAAAAGCAATCGACTATTGACTATCGACTATTGACCTTTCTTATTCATAAACGGCAGGTCCTTAGTCTGCTCGAGCAGGTAGTCGGCCATAAAGGCGTTGTCGTCCGACGGGCCTCCGCCGAGGATGTCGAGCATCATCTTCAGCCCTGCGCGGCCGCCGCCGTTCTTCAGGATGTAGGCTGTGCAGAGGTTCTGAGGCGCTACAGACGAGGAGAGGATGTCGAGGTCGGTGATGCCCATCTGGAAGCAGGCTATCTGGTGGGCGGCGTCGGAGTAGTCGCGTAACAGGGCGGCGATGTCGCCGAGCGTCTTGAAGCCCATCGCCTTGAAGAGGGGCAGGAACGCCGACAGGTCGGCAGGCTGTATCTCAGCCTGGTTGATGGAGGCGATGCGGCGCGTAAGGGCGTCAAAGGGACCTATCTGGAGGTAGCTCTTGAACGAGTCGCCGTCGAGCAGCACGTCGTCGAGGTTGCCCGAGGCCACCAGCGCCTGCACCTGACGGCGGTAGTCCGAAATCTCGCGGCGGATGCGGCTGAACTCGTCGTCCACCAGCTCCAGCATGCCCGCCAGGCGGCTCATGTTGCGCATATAGACGCGCGGAATCTCCACGCCGCTCTTGTAGCCCGTGTCGTGGCTCATGTTCGCCCAGGCATGCTGCAACACCGTGCGCATCTGCACCTCGAAGCGGATTTTGTTCAGCTCGGGGTGGGCGGCGTCGGCATAGGCCGTCTCGGGGATGCGGCAGATGTAGTGCAGCGAGAGGTAGCCGAAGCTGTCTGTGTCGTGGGCCTTGCGCTTGTCGATCGAGTTGTCCCAGTCGATGTCGAAAAGGCGTTCCAGTACCGACGCCACCTTGTCCACATCGTCGGTATAAAAGGTGATGACGCGTATGCCGACGAGGTCGGTGAGGTCGAAGACGTCGCGATACTTGGCGCCCTTCAGCCTGAGCTTCCCCGCCAGCGACGACGCCGTTTTCACACGATGCTCGACCGACGCCACCACGATGCCGGCCTCGTCGAACACCTGCTTCAACCGCTCGGGTATCACCTCCCCCATCTGCTCATAGACGGGCAGCAGGGACTCGTACTGCGCCAGCAGCTCCTGAGCATGAGGGTCGAGATTTGTCATGTCCATATCCATCTTCATCAGTTTTTGAACCCGCAAATATACAACACTTGACGTAAATCGCCAAACGTTGAGCCGACATTTTCTTTAGATGCGTGGATAAATCGGGGCAGGGACATCAGTTTTTTCCGAAAATGGTGCACGAGTTTCAGCTTTTATGCGTACCTTTGCCGGAACCAACGACAAAGAGCACCATCATGAATCCCCATTACAGCAACTATCTGCTTCACGCCAAAGTGGACGGAATGGCGAAATTCCTGCGCCTGGAGAAGATAATTGAAGGCGAAAAAAATTCGCTCGACCAGATAAGCTCCTATTACCGCTTCAACGAATGGGCCTACCGCCGGTTTCACTCTCACGACGGCTTCAAGCACTTCCGCATTTCGGCTAACGGCTGTTTTGCCGACGAGGATATCTACCACCAGCCCGATGCCGTGTCGTCGTTCATCAAGCCGGGTGACGTGGTGGTGGAACTGGGGTTCGGCTCTGGGGCGAACCTGCTCTACCTGGCACGTTGTCACCCCGATGCCACGTTCATTGGCCTGGACCTCTTGCCGCTGAAGAGCAAGGATGTGCCTGAGAACGTGAGCACATACCAACAGGACTACAGCAATCTGTCGCGTTTCGAGGACAATTCGGTCGATGTGATGTATGCCTTCGAGACCATCGTCCACAACACGGACAAGGAGAAGATCTACCGCGAGGTTCGCCGCGTCCTGAAGCCAGGCGGCGTGATGGTGGTGTACGACTATGCGTTGAGCGCCCGGTATGAGGCCTTCGACGCCCACATCCAAAAGGCGATAGCCCTCATCTCCAAGGGTGGCGCGGCGGCTATGATTGAGTCGCTCGACGAACTGAACGCCCACTACACCAACTGTGGGCTCACGCTGGAGAAATGGACGGACTACACGCGCGAGACCCTTCCCGACCTGAAGCGCCTCGAGCGCAAGGCAGCAAAAATCCTGCGCCGCCCAAGGCTGGCAAGGCTCATATTCCGTCTGTTCTCACAGCAGTTCACGTCGAACATCATCATGGGCTATCTGGGCTACGACGCAGGTAACGCCGGCGTAATCTATTATGTGGAATGGGTGCTGAGGAAGCCCTGAGAGAACGATAACGATAACGAAAACGAAAACGTTTAACGACCAGGTGGCATGAACGAGCGTAGAGACATCATCGTAACGGACACATTAACCGGCATCGGCAAAGGCGAAGTTGCGGGTTACCTCTGTCATGCCTATTGCCATAAGGGATCCTGCGAGTTTACCTATAACAATAATATATATAGGCTGAAGGCTGGCGAGTGTCTTATCATCCGACGTGGCGATTTAGTGGGGCGCACAGACGAAAGCGATGACTTTCACGTAGATGTAGTTTATGTTACGCCGGAGTTTATCGAAGTGTCCACGCCACGTAGCAACTACGGGATGAAAGGGTCGCTGGCCTTATTCAATGACCCAATCATGCACCTTACCCCAGAACAGCAGAAAGTCTGTGCGCTCGACTTTGACTACATCAAACGGCGTTTGGCTTTGACAACCCACCATTTCCACCGCGATGCCATGATAAACGCCATCCAATGCATGATTATCGATTTCTTCGACTTCCACGCCTCGCTCTACGGGAACGAGAAGATCACATCGCAATATGCAGAGCTGATGGAGCATTTTCTGGCCTTGCTGGAACGTGGTGACTACCGCAAAAACCGTGAGGTCAACTATTACGCCGGCAAACTCTTCGTCACGTCAAAATACCTCTCAGAGGTCTGCAAAAAGCTAAGCGGTTTCCCTGCCAACTACTGGATTAACCGCTACACGGTGCTTGACATCAGCCGACAGTTGCGTGACCGGAAGCGAACGCTGACTGCCCTCGCCGATGCTTATAACTTCTCTTCTACCGGCTATTTTTGCCGATATGTACAGAAGTACCTGGGCGTAAAGCCAACTGAGCTGAGGGAGTAGCAAGCGCAGAGCCAAGCTTGCCAGAGTTCGCGATTTTCGGTAAAAAGTGTAGTAATCCCCGAGTTTTTTATCAAAAGAGTTCGGGGATTACTGTGTAATTTTGCAGCGGATATAGTCAGAAATATCATTTAGTAACCGTAAAAACCGCATCACCTATGAACAGACGAGAAGCAATCAAGACGATGGGACTGACCCTGGCAGCCGTGGTTACGGCGGGGTTTGCTCCGAAAACCTACGCAGCCATACTTAAAGACCGCGCTAAAAAGAAGAAGCGCATCGTGTTTTACTTCACAGCCACAGGTAACTCACTTTTCGTGGCACGGCAGCTGACAGACACGCCCCTCAGCATTCCGCAGGAACTGAAGAAGAGCGGCCTGACGTATGAAGCCGACGAAATAGGCTTCGTATTCCCCGACTATGCGGCTTCGGCGCCGATGATTGTGCGCGAGTTCCTGGAGAAAGCCCAGCTGAAGGCATCCTACATGTTCTCGGTCATAACCTTCGGCAACGCCTCGGTGAACGTCGCGAAGTGGTGGGACGACTATGCCAAAGAGCACGGGGTGAGCTTCCATTACATTAAGCCCCTCCTGATGGTGGACAACTACCTGCCCGTGTTCGACATGAACGAGCAAAAGAAGATGGACAAACATACGGACGAGAACCTGGCCGCCATCATCAGCGACATCGCCGCGAAAAAGTCGTACGTCGAGCCCTCGGACATGGGCTTCTTCAACGAGGAGATGCTTCGCGGCATGCAGGACCAGCACTTCTCGATGACTGCCGACCGCCTGCTGGAGCTGAAGGAAGGACGCTGTATCCAATGCATGACCTGCGAGAAGGTGTGTCCACACAAGAACTTCTCCTTTGCCGACGAGGCTGTCGCCTTTCAAGGCAAATGCGAATACTGCCTGGCCTGCGTCCACAACTGTCCGCAGAAAGCCCTCACGCTACGCCCTGCCCGCGAGGGCTGGCCAGGCGAACGCAACCCCGAAGCCCGCTACCGGCATCCACACGTAACGCTGACCGACATCGTGAATTCAAACCGCCAGTAGAATTATTAAAGGTTAAAAATGTAATTGTTCCGTATAAAAAAATAATAATGAATATGCAGACAATCGTGCTAAACAATGGTGTGGAAATGCCGCAGATGGGCTACGGAGTGTTTCAAGTGTCGCCTGAAGAATGTGAACGTTGCGTAAGCGAGGCCTTAGAGGTGGGCTACCGGATGATAGACACGGCGCAGGCTTATCAGAACGAAGAGGGCGTGGGAAATGCCTGGAAGAAAAGCGGCCTGCGGCGAAAAGACTTGTTCCTCGTGTCGAAAATATGGTTCACGAACTACGGCTACGAACAGGCCAAGGCATCGGTTGACGAGAGCTTGCGCAAGATGCAGACCGACTACCTCGACCTCATGCTGCTGCACCAGCCTTACGGCGACCGCTACGGGGCCTATCGTGCTCTGGAAGATGCCTACCTGGAAGGCAAGCTGCGGGCTATCGGGGTCTCGAACTTCTATCCCGATCACTACATCGACCTGAGCGCCCACTTCGACGTGGTGCCCCAGGTGAACCAGATAGAGACACATGTGTTCTGTCAGCAGGTCGAGAGTCGCAAGTATATGGACGAACTGGGCATCGCCCACATGTCGTGGGGCCCATTGGCTGAAGGAAAGAACGGGTTCTTCCAGAACGAGACGCTGATTTCCATTGGCGAAAAGTATGGCAAGACAGGGCCGCAAGTGGCCTTGCGCTATCTGCTACAGCGCGGTGTGATTATCATCCCGAAGTCGAGCAAGAAGGAGCGCATGGCGCAGAATCTCGACCTGTTCGACTTCACGTTGTCCGAGGAAGACATGACGGCCATCCTGCAGCTCGACACGGCACAGCCGCTCATCATGCCGAGCCACCACAGCCCCGAGACCACCAAGTGGTTTATGTCGCTGTTACCCGGAAATTAACTAAGAACAAGCTTACGGATGGCTGAGGACTTTTCAGAAGAGAATGCTGATGCCGGCGTGGAGGCAGCTGCGGCGGATTTTCTGCGAATAGACGCTCTGGCGGTAGTAGGTACCGGGGTCGTAGCCGGCTGTGATGCGGACGGTATTGAAAAGGTCTAAGGTCAGGCCGCAGGTGAGCATGAAGTAGAAGCCGCTGGACGATATCTCCGCCGTAGTGGAGGTTGACCACGACGAATAGGATATCGTGTTGCGGGTCTGGCCGAAGCAGAGCATCGGGCCGCCGTAGAGGCCGACGGCGAAGTTGCGGCCAAGGCGGAAGTTGAGCGCAAGCGGGAGGGGGATGTCGAAGTAGCTGTTAGTCCATCGGATGGAGCTTATCTGGTCGGAGCTATAGTCGGAAAAGAAGAGCTTGGCGCCGGCATGCTCGTTCTCCTCGGTGTTGTAGCAGAAACGGGCTCCGGGGCGGATGCTGAGCGGGCCGACGAGGCTGAGGTCGTAGTCGGCTTTGACGTAAAAGCCGAGGCTGGCGGCATTCGCCTCATTCTCGCCCGTCAAGCGGTCGTCCAGTATGCCTCCGCCAAAGGAGAAGTGCTTGTGGCGGTAGGGACGCTTGGGGGCGGAGGAGTTGTCCGAGGGGCTGAGGGCTGAGGGCGTTTCGGCTTGCCCGTCCGCCTGCTTGCCCGCCTGTCCGTCTGTGGACTTGCCCGTCTGCCCGACTGCCAGATTGTCCTCGGCCTGCTGGCGGGCGACGGCTGCAGCAAGGCTGTCCCCCTCGACGCCCTGACGAGGACGACGGATGGTGATGAGTTCGTCGGTGGTGAGCACCATCTTATACGTGCGGCCTTTCTCGATGGGGATGGGGAAATAGTACTCGAGCTGGCCCAGCTGCTGGTGTTTGATGACGATGCGGCGGATGCCGTGAGGCACATAGATCCACAGCTCGGCCACATCCTGCTTGGTCTTGACGATGCCCATCATGCCGCCGTCGAGGACGAAGCCGGTCTGCGTGGTGACCATCTTGATGAGGGCGGCCACCTCGCCGTTCTGGTCAATCTCCTGCGTCTCGCGCATGATGGCCGTGAGGTCGGTAGGGAGCAGTTCGAAGCTTTCAACGGCGATGCCCTGGGCGGAGAGCAAGGGGTGGAACGAGAGGATTATCAGAATGGTAACGAGAATCCGTTTCATGGTTTGGTGAGGTTGAAAAAACGATGCAAAGGAAAGACAATTACGGGGATTGTGCAAATGCCGGAGAACTTTTTTTCGGAAAAAGTGCGTATTTTTTCAGGAAAAGGTTGCAGGAATAAAAAAAACGCCGTACATTTGCAGCCGAAACAGTTCGATAGGGGCGTAGCCCAGCTGGTTAAGAGCGCTGCAGTCACATTGCAGAGGTCATCGGTTCGAGCCCGATCGTCCCTACTAAAAAAACGTGCCCAATAGGGCGCGTTTTTTAGTTAAGAGTTCTTTTTAGTTAAGAGTTAAGAATTAAGAGTTAAGAAAAATACCATTGCCTGCGGGTTCCCAATACTATCTAAATAAGTATCGCATCTGAATCGTTGGCAAGACATTCATCTGTTAGTCTGTAAGTCTAAAAGTCTGTCAGTCTAAAAAGAAGTCTAAAAAATAGTCTAAAAAAGAATGAGGCGAAGGTGGCTTCGTCTCATTCTCGTGTGACTCCTATAGGATTCAAACCTATAACCTTCTGATCCGTAGTCAGATGCTCTATTCAATTGAGCTAAGGAGCCGTGCTTTCTTCCTGAAAAGCGATGCAAAGGTACGGCGCTTTTTTGGATTGTCCAAACGTTTTGGGAAGTTTTTTCAAAAAAAGTATTTTCGCCTATGATTATCCGCGAGAAATGTCCCCTAACGGCCTGAAAGGCCAGAAGCACCCAGCCCAGGGCAACGCCCTGGGTACAAAACGCCCAGAGCAACCATCGCCCCGAAGGGGCAAAAGAATCCAGCCCAGGGCAACGCCCTGGGTACAATTCAATGGTCTATACATTTTGCCGCCCTGAAGGGGCAAAAGAATTAATTTTGAATGCTTTTGCCCCTTCGGGGCGCGAAATGATGCGTGGCCGAATATACCCAGGGCTGCCCTGGGCTATGTGATGTTGCCTCTTCGAGGCGCGCTATCGAGGTTAGGGGGTACTATTTGCGGGAAATGATAGAGACACGTTCTTATCGCTCGATGAAGCGGGTGTTGAAGAGCTGCCAACCGACAGTCAGGCCGACGCCCCAGGGGTTCTGGGGGGAATTGTTGTGCGACAGGTAGGCGCTGGCGACGATGGTGGAGAAGCGTCCGACGATGGAGAGCTCCTCGATGAGGCCGAGACGGCTGAAATAGTGGCCATAGTAGGGACGGTAGGCGTCGTCCTGAAGGATGGGGCGGAGGGGAAGGAAGGCGTAGCCCTCGAGCCGGACGGAGAAGATGCTGGAGAGGTTATAGACGGGGATGAGGCCGGCTGCGACGTACTTGTTTGAGCGGAAGAAGCTGTTGTAGGTGAACGTGGACGAGGCGGTTGGCGTGAAGGCGTTGGCCTGCATGAGGGTGGCGGTAAAGTTCTGCGCCAGGTTGCGCGACGAGTAGAAGCCCTCGGCATAGATGCCCAGCGTGAACTTGTTCGAGAGGGGCATGTAGCGATGGTCCTTGAAGACGACCTGCAGCCAGCTGACGGGCGAGACGTCGATGGGCGGCTTCAACGACGACGGCGCACGAGGGACGTCGGAGGGCGTGTAGGTGTTGGTGCCCGAGAAGACCTGCGCCAGGACGTACTGCTCGCGCCCTTTGGTGGCATACTGCGGGCTGTTGAGCGAGTTCTGCCCGAAGAAGACCGAGCCGCCGAAGAGCTTGTAGTCGTTGGTGCTGTAGAGGGGGTTCTGCAGGTCGAGGGTGCCGCCGGGGACGTAGGTGTCGATGATGCGGCCGATGCCGATGCCGAACTCGGCCTTCTGCTGCGAGAGGAACGGCAGGGCGGTCTTGAGCTTGAGGAACGACTCGCGTTCCTTATTTAAAGCGGGCTCGGACGAGCCCGAGAAGAGGTAGTCCTGCTTGTAGTAGTCGATGGTGGAATAGGCTCCGAGCAGGCGTACGGAGATGGGCATCTCGTCGGTCAGGAAGTTGAAGCGCGCCATCAGCTGGACGTTGTTGTAGGTACGCCCGAGCTGTCCGTCGAGCAGCAGCTCGGTTGAGCGCCTCCCGAGGTGGTTGAAGTAGAAGCCGTAATAGACCTGGCTGATGTTGCCCGTCGAGAGTGCTCCGCCCAGCATGAGCGAGATGTTGTCCTCGAGGGTGACGTCGAGCTGCAGGTCGTACGAGCGGTCGAAGGGGTTGTAGATGGCTGTGGGTCGGATTTCGGAGATGCTGTTGTCGGACAGCAGGCGGAAGTAGGCCTGCCGCAGCTCGTCGAGAGTGAAGTATTCGTCGTCGCTACTGCGGATCTCGTTCTTGATGTAGAGCCTCTGCTCGTCGGTAGCGCCTCGGACGTAGATGTTGCGGAAGCGGATTTCGGGGAACGACGCCTTGAAGGCCTCTCGCCGCGCGCGGATGGTGTCGAGGGGTACGGTACGATGGACCTTGCCGCGGATGCTGTCGAGGAGCTCGATGGTGGTCTGGTAGCCCAGGTCGTGCAGCTCCTGCACCTTGTGGAAGTCCAGCAGGCTCACCTCGCCCTTGAGGTCGAACTTCATCAGTATGCCGTTGGTGTCGGGCAGGACGTACTCCGTGCGGGCCATGATCATGGTCTCGAGCTGCCCGATGACGTCGTCGGGTGCCGGACGCTCCTGTCCCGAGGCGACGACGCTACCGATGATGAAGTCTGGGTGGAACTCGTCCTTCATCACGTCGGCAGGGAAGTTGTTGAAGATGCCGCCGTCGTAGGCCAGCTCGCCGTCCACCTCGATGGGTTTGAAGACGAAGGGGAACGTCATGGAGGCGCGTACGGCGTTGCCCAGGTCGCCGTGGTCGAAGATGACGGGCCGTTTCTCATAGACGTTCGACGCCACGCATCGGAAGGGCACGAGCAGCTTGTCGAAGTCGCCCTCGCAAGCCGCCGTAGGCTGGGCGAAAGTCTCCATGAACATCAGGTTCATATAGACGGGGTTGATGAGGTTGGTGGGCAGCGAGGGCGCGAAGGCGACGCTGTCGGCGGCGAGGTTGGCGCGGACGGTAAGGAATTCCGGCGTGGGGTCGTTGCGCTTGATGTAGTAGAGGTTATTTTCGTCGAGCGAGCCCGTGTAGGCGCGGTGGAACTCGGGCGAGGCGATGAAGTCGACCATCTCGCGCGGCGAGTAGCCCATGGCGTAGAGCGACGCCACGATGGCGCCCATCGAGGTGCCCGCCACATAGTCGATGGGGATGCCGTTGTCCTCCAGCGCATGGATGATGCCGATGTGCGTAAGGCCCTTGGCGCCTCCGCCGCTCAGCACCAGCCCGACGCTCTGCGCCGGCAAAGCCGTGCAGATGAGTATCGTCAGCAAGTAAGCAACCGCTCTTTTCATCGTCCGACAGGAATTCGGCTGCGAAGATAGTGAAAAGCCGATGAAAAAGCAAAAACTTTTCCGGAAACATTTTTTCTGAAAAGTTATAGGGTGGTTCGAAAAAACAGAATTCAGTCGATTTTTGTGGAATCTTGACTATGTCTTCTTTTGGCGGTTCACCCTCCCCCGCTGTCTCTGGAAGCACTTGAGCAGAGTGAAAAAAACTATGTCCTGTACGCTCTGTTTACCACAAGAATCCCCCTTGAAATCCCGAAATATTATAAGATTTTTGGATTTGATTCCGAAAATATTATAAGATTTTTGGATTTTGAAGTTTTTCCTCCTATCTTTGTCGCCGAAAAGAAACGATAAAACAGGAAAAAACCATGATTCGAAGACAACTCGAAGACAGCATAGTCTCCCTGCTTGAATCACCCAAGGCCATTATTATTATGGGAGCGCGGCAGGTCGGTAAATCGACTTTACTTAACGATGTTCTTGGTAAAAGAAATGATGTAATGTGGATGAACGGGGACGACCCCGATGTGCAGTTTCTATTTGCACAGATGACGTCCACGCGTATCCGAGCGCTCCTTTCTGGAAGCAGAATGCTGGTGATTGATGAGGCACAGCGCATCCCTGATATTGGTTTGCGTCTGAAGCTGATAACCGATCAGGTGAAGGATGTTCAGGTAATTGCCACTGGAAGCAGTTCCTTTGAATTAGCCAACAAGGTGAATGAACCGCTGACGGGAAGAAAAAGGGAGTTCCGATTGTTTCCGCTCACATTCTCCGAGATGGTTCATCACACAAACCTGTTGGATGAATTGCGGCTCTTGCCCCATCGTATGGTTTATGGGTATTATCCCGAGGTTGTTAGTAATCCAGGTGATGAGCGAATAATACTGAAGGAACTTTCTGACAGTTACCTCTATCGTGACATCTTATCCCTTGACGGCATTGGCAAGCCCGACAAATTAGTGCGCCTCCTGCAAGCAATCGCTTTCCAGATAGGCCATCAGGTGAGATACAGCGAGATAGGTGCTCTTGTCGGCCTTGATCCTAAAACCGTTGAACGATACGTGGATATTCTCGAAAAGTCGTATATCATCTTTCGCCTGGGGAGTTTTAGCCGTAATCTACGCAATGAGTTGAAGAGTAGCCGAAAGATTTACTTCTGGGATTTGGGCATTAGGAATGCTGTCATCGGCAATTTGTCGCAGGTGGAGAACCGTACGGATGCCGGAGAACTATGGGAAAACCTCGTTATCGCCGAACGGCAGAAGATGCTCTCTTATCAGGGCAGTTTTGCCCACTCCTGGTTTTGGAGAACGCAGCAGCAAAAAGAAATAGATTATTTGGAAGAAGAAGATGGCGTTCTTAAAGCCTTTGAATTTAAGTGGAATGACCGGAAGGCTAACGCCAAATGTCCCTCCAGTTTTTCTTCTGCTTATCCTTCCGCGGTATATCAGGTTATTACCCCCAACAATGTGGAAGAATTTCTGTTGCCCTCCGTCACTATCTGATTTTTACAAAGGATTTTTCTGAAAGATTTCTTCCTAGCGAGCACATACTTCGAGATTTTTGCTTATATTTGCACCAGATTATGCTTCACCCACTCTATTTGGAACTAAGAACTCGAAAAAGAATCCTTACCGCATGAAACCCGCTATCATCTTCCACCAGTACATCTGGATCATCAATACGCTCCGGACGTTTGGACGGCTGACCTTTGACGAACTCTCCCAGAAGTGGCTGTCGGACAAGGTCGGGGGCGGCAACCCGCTACAGCGCTCGTCGTTCAACCGCCATCGCGACGCCATCCTCGACATGTTCGGCATCATCATCGACTGCGAACCCAAGACCTACAAATACTACATCAGCAACCCCGAAGTCCTTAACGACGACTCCATCGAGCGTTGGCTGCTCAGTACGCTTACCGTTCAGGGGGTGCTGTCAGACAGCGTTTCCATCAAGGACCGGATTGTGCTGGAGGAAGTGCCGATGGGCGAGGAATACCTGCAAACCATCATCCGCGCCATTAAGGCCGGCAGGCGCCTTCGTATCGGCTATCAACGTTTCGGCTCGGAGAGCTACGAAACGACGGTCTCGCCCTATGCCCTTAAGCTGTTCCACCGGCGCTGGTATCTGCTGGCTTACACAGGGCGCCACATGGCCACCTATTCGCTGGACCGCATGACCCTCGTGGAGATGACAGACGAAAAATTCGCCTTCCCGACGGACTTCTCCGCCCGCGAGTACTTTACGGAATACTATGGCGTGCTGACAGACGAGACCCCGATGGCTCATGTCGTTATCCGCGCCCATGCCTGGACCCCTGACTACATCCGTACGCTACCCCTGCACCCTTCCCAACGCGAAATAGCCTCAACGGACATGTATGCCGATTTCTCCTACGACCTTCGCCCCACAGCCGATTTTCTGGGTACACTCCTCTCGCATGGCGACGGAATCGAGGTACTCGAACC
>JAILEU010000100.1 GCA_024697785.1 Bacteroidaceae bacterium
GAATTAATCCATTAAAATACCACATAAGATGAAAACATATATTCAGCCTTCCATAGAGATTCAGGAGATTCAGGTTCAACAGATGGTGGCAGCCAGCATCGGTCTGGACAATACGAACAAGTACACTGGCGACGGCAAGAACTTCGCGCCCCCCTTCCGCAATCCGTTTGCCCTGCCCGGCTTCGGCGGCGGCTTCGGAGGCGGTTTCGGCAATCCGTTCGAAGAATAAAATCTTATTTTCAGACTGACAGGCTATCAGACTAACAGACTGACAAATAATAGTGCAGTAAACGAACCTAAAGCAGAACATTCATCTGATAGTCTAAAAGTCTGTAAGTCTGATAGTCTAAAAAGTCAGCGTGCGCAGCATCACCAAGTGCTGCGTGCGCTCTTTTTTTGTATAATTAACTCATGGATTTCCATCGGATATGCTTTTTTTTAGCTAACTTTGCGGCCTGTAAGCGAAAGAAGGAAAAGATGAAAGGTGCTGAGGCAGAAAGAGGACGGGCGCGACAGGGCGGAAGACGCTTCATGGACTTTGTCAAGCGGTGGGCGCTGCCCATCAGCATGGTGACGGGCGTGGTGGCCTACTTTGTGTTTGTGGCGCTGCCGTTCAGGCAGGAGGTGTACGTGGCGGCAAACAGGGGGATAGGCATCGTCCAGCCGACGCTGCTGTTCCTGATGCTGTTCTTCTCGTTCTGCCGCATTCGTCCACAGGAACTCAGACTATGTCCCTGGCACCTGCCCTTGCTGCTGATGCAGACGGGATTGTTTGCCGTCCTGGCCTTGCTCATCATCCTGCGCCCTGATATTGAAGGGCGGATTGTCTATGAGAGTGCCATGCTCTGCCTCATCTGTCCTACGGCAACGGCAGCGGCTGTCATTGTGAGGAAGCTGGGGGGTAATGCCGCCCATCTGGTGACCTATACGGTGATGATCAATCTGGTGGTATCCATCGTCATACCCTTGATGGCGCCGCTCATCCATCCACAGCCGGGACTGGGGTTTGTGCGCGCCTTTTCGGCCATCATGGCCCGGGTGTTTCCCCTGCTGATGTGCCCCATGCTGCTGGCTTGGCTGATACGCTACACGTTGCCCCGGCTGAACGACCTGCTGCAAGAGACGGGCGACCTGCCGTTTTATCTGTGGACCGTGTCGCTGGCTCTCGCTATTGCCGTCAGCACGCGAAGCATCGTCCACAGCACGGCAGGATTCTGGCATTTGGCTGCGATTGCCCTCGTCAGCCTCGCGTGCTGCCTTTTCCAGTTCTGGGCCGGCAGGAAGATGGGAGGATTGAAGCTCAACAGACCAACGGACCTGAGCGAAACCATCACCGCCGGACAGTCGATGGGACAGAAGAACACGGTGTTCCTCATCTGGCTGTCTTATACCTTCTTTACGCCTGTCACGGCCATTGCGGGCGGATTCTACTGCATCTGGCACAACGTCATCAATTCCATTCAACTCAACAGATTGAAAACCGAAGATTCAGAAAAACGTACATAACATGACACTCAACGAAGCAATTCTCGCACGACACTCCGTGCGCCATTACACGGATGCTCCCCTGACGACCGAGCAAGCCGAGACGCTCAAGGCAGAGATTGAGCGCTGTAACACAGAGGGTAACCTGCACCTGCAGCTGATCATCGACGAGCCGAACGGCTTTCAGGCTGAGAAACCCCACTACGGCCGGTTCCAGAATGTCCGCAACTACATCGCCCTCGTCGGCGGACGGAGCAAGGACCTTGACGAACGGCTGGGCTACTACGGCGAGCGTGTCGTCCTGCTGGCTCAGACGCTGGGACTCAACACCTGCTGGGTGGGGCTGACCTATAAGAAGACGCCCGACGCCATGCAGATTCTCCCCGGCGAAAGGCTGCGTGGAGTCATCGCCATCGGCACAGGAGCCAACGAAGGCGTGCAGCACAAGAGCAAGCCGTTCGAAGCCGTCACCGAGGGAACGGACTTCCCCGACTGGTTCCGCCAGGGGGTTGAGGCGGCGTTGCTTGCTCCAACGGCCATCAACCAGCAGAAGTTCAAGTTCATCTGGAACGACGGTCAGGTGAAAGTCAAGGCCGGCATGGGCTTCTTTGCGCACATGGACCTGGGCATCGTGGCCTGCCACTTCGAGATAGCATCAGGCCACCGTTTCTTCCTCGACCAGCTGCGCAAACGCTGAGCCGCCATGGAGAGGAAGCTTGGCGAGATTCTTGCCGGCCGGCTCGGTGGAGGCGATGTGCTGTACCTCGCGGCTGAGTACGGGGCAGAGAAAGTGTTCCCTTACCTGTCCGATGCGGACAAGCGGACGGCGGACAATGCGGCCTGGGTGCTGACTCATTGTCTGTCGGACGACGATGCCTGGCTGACGGCCCATCAGGACGAGCTCATCGACCTTGCCCTGCGTACGGAGAGCATCACCATGCGGCGTCTGACTATGACCGTCCTGTTGCGAACGCCATTCAAGAGTGACGACGTGAGGACGGACTTCCTCGACTTCTGCTTCGACATGATGATGCGTCCCGACCAGCCCAATGGAGTACGTTCGGTGGCGATGAAGCTAGCCTACCTTCAATGCCGTCCGTTCCCCGAACTGCTCGACGAACTCCGCCAGACACTCGACATCATGGAAACAGAATTCCTCTCCCCCGCCCTACGGACGACGAAGAAGAATCTGCTGAAAGAGACAAGGATGCAATGACTCTCTTTCACTTATTACTATTTTTTTCCTACTACGAATTACACGAATTATACGAATTGGCTCCTTCTCACTAATTATGGTAAATCTGATTCACTAATTATGAAAAATTTAATTCGCTAATTATGGTAAATATTTATCCCAATTAGTGAGAATAATTTATCCCAATTAGTGGAAAAAGTCCCTCCCTAAAAATAATTCGTAAAATTCGTTGTTTAAAATAAAAAAATTACACGTGTAGCTCTGAACAGTTACACGTGTAATTTGTTGTAAGTGGGAATAAGTGTTTACTGCAGCACTTCGGCGAGCTTTTCAGCCAGTTTCTCGCCGCGGAGGTTGCGGGCGATGATGGTGCCGTCCTGACCGATGAGCACCGTGGCGGGGATGGCACGGACGCCATAGAGGGCAGCACCCTCGCAATCCCAGTACTTCAGGTCGGAGATCTGCGGCCAGGCCATGCCGAGGTCGGCAACACCCTTCTTCCACGACTCCTCGTCACGGTCGAGGCTTACGCCAACGATACCGAAGCCTTTGGCGCCGAACTTTTCGTAGGCAGCCTTGACGTTGGGCATCTCCTGACGGCAGGGGCCGCACCACGAAGCCCAGAAGTCAACGAGCGTCACCTTGTTCTGGTTCACGAAGTCGCTCAGCTTGCTGGTGCCACCGGCCATGTTAGCCATCTCGAAGTCGATGAACTTCTTGCCTACGGACGTGGCGAGCACCTTGTCGTTCTGCTCCTTCAGGCGAAGGGCGGTCTCGTTGGCGGGGTCAGCCTGGAGGTACTTGTCGAGAATGGCAGCGAGCTCCTCGGCCTCGAAGTTGTAGCCGTACTGCTGGAGCAGATAGGTGCCGAAGGCACAGTCGGCGTTCTCGGCGACGCTGGTCTTGACGGCTTCGTCGTATTTCTTCTCCATCACTTCCATCTTGGCGCGGACTTCGGCCATCTCAGCCTCGGTGATGTCCTCGGCCTGGAGGCGCTTGTTCAGGTCGCCATAGCCTTCGAGGGCATCGTTGAGCACGGTGTTGAAGGCTTCCCAGCGGTTGTTGTTGAGTGTGCCGACGGCCATGTTGTCGCCGTTGTCGTTGATGTCGGCCTTGATGTTGCCAGCCTCGAGGAAGAAGATGATGCGGGGACGTCCGCCCAGGGTGAGGTAGGCAATCTGGCAGGTGTCGGTCTCGCCCTTGAACTCATACTTGCCGTCCTTGACGACGGTCTGGGCAAAGGTCTCGAGGGCGCGGCCCTTGACAAGGCTGATGGTCACGGTGTCGCCGTCCTGGGCAACAGGAATGGCTCCGCTCAGGGTGTAGGCATTCTTGTTCTGGCAGGCAGCCATCATCAGGGCAGCAGCTGCAAAAAAGAATAATTTCTTCATTGGATTTGTTGTTTTATTAGGGTTAATAAATTGGTTTTATTGTTTTTTAGAGTGCCCTTCGGGGCAGAAATCATTCAAAATTTTTCTCAAAATTATTCAAAATTATGCTCTTTTCGATAAACGTATTATTTTGTTAAATTTTGAATTTAATTTTTTGAAATTTCTCTGCGAAGCAGACTCCAAAAGCGGCTTATAATCTTTATTTAGAGTGCCCCTTCGGGGCAGAAATCATTCAAAATTTTTCTCAAAATTATTCAAAATATTGATGTTCGAGATTTTGTGAAATATTGGATTGAATTTTAATAATTTCTCTGCAAATCTGCAAAGCAGACTTCTTATTTCTGGAAGATGTACTTCACGCTGATGGGCTCGTTGTTGATGATGCGCTGGATGGTGTCGGCAAACAGGGGGGCGATGGAGAGCTGCTTCAGGCGGGGGCAGCGCTTGCCGTTCTGGTTGTCGAAGGGGATGCTGTTGGTGAAGACAATCTCCTCGAGCAGCGAGGCGTTGACGCGCTCCACGGCAGGACCCGACATCACGCAATGGCTGGCAAAGGCACGCACGCTGCGGGCTCCGGCACGCTTCATCTCGTCGGCAGCCTGGGTGATGGTGCCGGCGGTATCGACGATGTCGTCGAAGAGCATGACGTTCTTCCCTTCCACATCGCCGATAATCTGTATGGACTCAACGACATTGGCCCGTGCACGCGTCTTGTTGCAGAGCACGAGGGGGACGTTGAAGTACTTCGCATAGGCTGCGGCACGCTTGCTACCTCCAACGTCGGGGGTGGCCATGACGACGTCGTCCATCGGGAAGTCGAGGCTCTGGATGTAGGGAGCGAAGACGTTGCTGGCATAGAGGTGATCGACGGGGATGTCGAAGAAGCCCTGTATCTGGTCGGCATGGAGGTCCATGGTGACGACGCGGCTGACGCCGGCCACCATCAGCATGTCGGCCACGAGCTTCGAGGCGATGGAGACGCGCGGCTTGTCCTTGCGGTCCTGACGGGCCCATCCGAAATAGGGAATCACAGCCACGATGCTATGTGCCGAAGCGCGCTTGGCAGCGTCAATCATCAGCAGCAGTTCCATCAGATTGTCCGCATTGGGGAAGGTGCTTTGGACGAGGAATACGTCCTTTCCGCGGATGGACTCTTCGTAGCTCACCGCAAACTCGCCGTCGGCAAAGTGGGTGATAATCATGTTGCCCAGGGGGCAGCCCAGCGACTCACAGATTTGTTCAGCAAGGTATCTCGAGCGTGTGCCCGAGAAGACCATAAAAGGAGCAGTTGTACTCATTATTTTGTTAGGAGGTTGAAAACTCCGGCAAAGGTACGGCAAATCGGGAGAAGAACAAAATAAATTGCAAAATTGTTTGCTTATTTGTTAAAGACTTCGTACATTTGTCCCCGAAGTCTGTCCATCCTACGGACGCGGGCACACTTCAAGACATATCGGAAAAAGGAAGCGTTTTAGCTTTTTCTTGTATAGTAGATCTGGACAATTTGCGAAACCAAGGAAGACGTTAAGTACGCTCCAAGTTGGTTGTATATACGATGAGTTTATGCTCACACGATACGCCAACGTGTGAGCTCAATTTGTTTTATCTTTGGTTTCAGGCAGTCCAGAGCCTACTATGCAGGGTAAGTCTAAATCAGGCTCACACTTTCTTTTTCGTGTGCCAACCCATTAACAAACAAAACCAAAAACCGCGCTTCAGGGCCGAGGCGCATGAAAAAGAGAAAACAATGAAAAAAGTAACGAGAGTTTTTTTATCTTTAGTGGCAATGTTGGTGTCTCTTCAAGCAATGGGACAATTGCAAACTTCAGCTTTTTCTGGACAATGACTTGTATCTCACTGGGTTAAAAGATGACTAATTATGAAATACATTCATCGTATCAATGTTTTACTGGCCATAGTTGCAGTAGCCTTGTGCAATTCTTGTGCAAACGGTAATGCAGATAAGTCCAACTCAAAATTTGAAGAAACTCAAAAACTGATACAAGACATCGCTAGCATGCAATTAGAGCAAAGAGAGAGTTCCTTTGGCGTCGATAATGCAGGAAAGTGGCTGTATAACAAAGTGAGGGATACTGGCTTTAATTATTACGGATTGAAATCTGCTTCTGTCAAATATGCAGGTGAAACAATAACTATGGACTATAAGTTCAATCTTATGGTTGTTGATTCAGACGACGTAGTACATTTCTATGAGTTTGCATTAAATAAAGTAAATGGTTCTTACGTTATTGTGGCAACGGATGCGCCTAAACGATTGTATTCAAACTAAATCATTGCAAAAAAGTTAAGCCGCTCAGTCCACTTGGGACGGGGCGGCTTTGCGTTTTTCGTTCAGGCGGATTTGTAATCCGACTGCATTGGAATAGAGGGATTTGCAATCCCTCATCATAGGCGTTCCTTCCTCACGAGGAGGGTGAGAAATCAAAAAGAGCCGCTCGGTCCTATGTGGGCTGGGCGGCTCGGGCGATTTAGTTCAGGGAATCTGGGGAAATGACAGGGTATCTGGGGAAATGACGGGAATCTGGGGAAATGGGGATTATCAGGGCATCAGTTCGCTGGGGACTCGCTTCAAGTGCTTGTTGGTACGGATGTAGCGGATGAGGTCGGCCTCGGGACGGAAGTTGATGCCGATCTGCTTGATGTAGCTCGACGGGTCGAACGAGTCGGTGGGGATGACTGACTCGGCGAAGCACTTCGAGGTGATGCTGGCCTGGAGGGAGCCAAGCTCGTCGAGGATGACGCGCTGGCCTTGTAGGAGGTGGCTCTTGATGTATTCCTTCATGGCTGTGAGGACGGCCACGACGTCGGCCTTGGTGCACGTGGTGGCTGACTGTATGTCGTCGGAGAGCTGGCGGAACGTGTAGTCGCCAGTCTTGGTGGCGCGGTTGGTGGCGTACTCAACGCCTTCGGCACCCTTGGGGTTGGTGCATTTTACGATTTTGTAGGTTATTGGCATAGCAGTAAATAATTAAGAATTAATAATTAACTTTTTTTGGAGGGGGGGGATCTGTGTTGTTTGTGTTTCCGGAAAAATCTGTTTTTCTTGTTTTTACAATAATAATCACTTTTTTGGGGGATTCCAAATCAGTGGAGACTTTTTTTCACTGAATGTCAGTGGGCTGAAGATGTCGGGTCTGGGGGTTCCACTGGAGGGAGTGGAGATGGTCGTGACGGTGGCAGATGCGCTCGGCAAAGTAGTTGAGGCTTTGGATGCGGGTACCGGCGGGGATGTCACCGGCAATGGCGTCAAGAAGCTGACGGAGGCGCTCCTGGAGGAGTCCCGTGGCGAGGAGGTATTCTGCTTCTTCGCCGAGGGTGGTGCCGGGGATAGCGACTTCATGTTCGAGGCGGACGATGACGTTTTCCGTAATCTCATAGACGGGCATGGGGTGATAGGGCGGACAGGGTGTGCCGAGAGTGTCGTAGCAGAAGTCGAACAGTGTGCGATAGACTTGTTTCCAGAGGCGCTCCTGGTTGCCTAAGGGGGGGCGTGAGTAGTCGGGCGGGAAGAAGAACAGCTCGTCGCGGGGGTTCAGGACGTCGCGGCTGAGCTCGGGGACGAGGAGGCGGAAGCCTGTCTGTCCGTCATTGAGTGGGGCAATGAGTCCCAGTTGTCGCCCGTAGTCCATGAAGCGGCTCAGCGTCTCCTTCGAGGCCTTGACGTGGCGGGTGAGTTCGTTGAGGCTCCAGCGGCAGAGCAAGGTGTTGTTGAGGCACTGGGTCTTGAGCATGATCAGTGCGCCGCGCATCTTCACCGTGTCACCCTCGGGCACGACGGCGGGGTCGAAGGTCATGTCCATAAACTCGCGCTCGATGAAGATGAAGTCCTGCACGGGCCACTCGACGAGGTAGGAGTTCCTGCGTCGGGGCTGACCGTCGGGACCCACTTCGCCCCCGCGGTGGATGGTGATGAAGCCTGCCTCAGCGGCATGGTCCAGATGGCGTCGGACGGTCTTCTCGCTCATGCCCGTCACGCGGGCCAGAGTCTGCTGGGTGACGCACGAGGTGTGCTTGTGGCGGTCGGTGTGCAGCATCAGCTGGGCCAGGGTCACCAGCTCGTCCATCTTAAGGTGCTCGGCTGCCGAGCGGGGAAAGGGAATGTACATCGGTTTAAAAATTTGGTGAGAGGTTAGGGGTGAGGGGTTAGGGTTGAAACCTGAATCCTGAATCCTGAAACCTAAATCCTGAAACTTGAAACTTAAGGATTGGAAATCAGTGTTTACGAAAAAAATGCTGAAGTTTAACTCTGAGCAGCCGTCGCAGTGGAATTTCGTCGCCGTAGATTTTTTCCTGAAAACCGGGAATCCGGGCCCTGGATTCCCAGTTTTGTATGTTAGTAGTCAGTAGGTAATAGTATGTAGTTAATAGTATATCTGTCACTTTCCGACCACTTGCGAGGCACTTTTCTTCCACCATGGGGCACTTTTCCGTGGCGTGCCGGCTGAGGGGCTATGGCTGCCCCCCATCCGTGTCGGGTTCGCCACCTACGGCTTCACCTCCTTTCTGGCCTGCCTGGAGGCCTTCAAAGTAATCCTTCAACACGTTTTTCATAACGCCTTCCTTCGAAAGCTGCCGCAGTGTAAACACGCCGTCCCTGATGAGACTTGCGACGTATTCGCGTACCTCAGGTGTGGCACGCTGGGCATCGACCCTCGGTCGCGCCATGTCTTCCACACCATCGACGAGCTTTCGCTCCCAGCCAGGCACGGTGGCCAGGTGAATGGCACCTTCCTTGTCCGTTCGGCGACGCTGGGGAGCTTTCCAGCCGATGTACTTCTTCGAGGTCTCGAGACTGAGTCCAGTTGCATCCTTGAACTGCATCACGGATTGCATGGCAGGGTCGCCGGTGATGACGGTGATCAGGAAAAACTTCATCTCCTTCGTCATGCGCTTCGGCATGTACTCGACGACCGTGCGGCACCACGTCTTGAAGTCGGCGACCTCTGTGGTGTAGTCCTGCACGAACTTCATCTCCGTGACGGAGTAGAAGGCGTCCAGGGTGTCGTCCGTGGGGATGAAGAGGAGCACGCCGGCCGTGCCCTCCTCAATCTTGTTACCCATGCGATCCACCAGGGTGATGCCAGCCTCCCATGCCACCTTCGGGTCGCACGTGCTGTACATCTTCTCCAGCCTGATGGGGCGGACGATGCCTTGTTTAACCTCTGCCGGGCCTTCCATCCCGAGCTTGTCACTCTCTGCTTTTGCAGCTTTTGTCGCCTTTGCCTTCTGGAAAAGCGGCTGCACGATGGCGAGGATTCGCTCCTCACCGTTGATTTTTGCAAATTTTGTCATAAGATATTAAAATTTAGAATTTTCTGATCCATTTTTGTTTTTTGTAAACGGAAATGTTGATTACGGTTGTCTCGCCCTCCTCCTGTTCAATGAAGATGGTATGAGTTAGTCGTTGGTTTCCATTCTCGTCATAATAGACGCCCTGCTTTTCAGAGCAGTCGATGATGCTTTCGTCGCCTGAGTGGCTGACGTAGTCATCTACCATCAGGCCGAGCTCGTCGAAGAAGGCTGGCCAGTCAAGGCCGGCCAGTTTGTTATTCACTTGTGCTTCGTTTAACGCCTGAAGCGCGACGCCCACTGAGGGGAAATTTTTCTTATCCATAGCTTTTTTTTTAGCTATTCGTTGGGCTCCTTCGCTGTCGCACGGCTCCTACGTCCGTTTGGTCAGCTTCGGGTTTACCCCCGACTCTTCGCCGGGCAACTCTCCTCTTCATTGCTCCCTGCGTATATAATAAGGCCTTCGCAGCGGGCAACTCAGAATCGAATTGCGCTGCAAAGGTATTACAAAAAAAAACGCACAAATGCAAGCTTTTTTGCATAAGTGCGTTACACGTAGGTTGTTTTTTGCTTTTACGTATTCACGTAGGTCGAGTGTAGGTTATACGTAGGTCAAGACGCTTCTTTCAGGCACCCGTCAAGGAGCTTTTCTACCGAGCTGGTGTCTGGCACATCTATATAGTCACCGGTCTTTACATCGAGTTTATTCTTCATCGGCAGCTTTACGTTCCTCCCGAAATTATCTGCTAACGTCTTACAGTTGATATCAGGCTGGCAATAGGCCACGACGAAATTGACGAACGGGGCATACTTTTCCTTGACAAACACCTCTATTATCTTCCTGTCCTTCAGGTACGCATAGACCAGCCGCCACCAACGCTTCTGTTCCTTCGGCTCTGCAGGCCAGTCCGCAGCCTGCACCTTGTCATAGAGCTTGTGCATAATCCCCTCAACATCGACGGTATATTTTTTCCCACCGAACGTCACCTCATTCTTAAGCTTAAGCCGTTTCTTCTTCGTCACCCCTTCAGGAATGGGTGGGTACACGGGCTCATTCTTTCGCGGAGGTAAGAGGAGGTCTTCTTCATCGTCTTCAAGCAACGACAAATCGGGCTTGCTGACTTTAGTTGACATTGATTTTTTCTCGGCTGATTTGATACCATGTCTCAGTTTGTTTCTGGTGCCTTTGAAATCTTTTAAAGCTTCACGCCTGGCTTTTTCGGCCTTTTCCAGATTTGCCGATGCTTCAATTAACGTGCCCGCCTTATCTGATAATTCTTTATTAGTCATAAGATCGAAGAATAACTCATACTCCTCATTTGCCTTCTTCATTTTTTGCATATTGTCTTCCAACATGCCTTTCAGAAAATCGTCGATTTCCATTTGTCTAACGTTATTTTTTTCCGCAAAGATACCTCCCTCGGGGCAAAAATGCAAATAAATCGGGAATCTTCCTCGATAATTCTTTTTTTCGCAACTTTAACCCACCTTCGGGGTTTTTAGATGAACGGCGGCTCGGATAATTGCAAATAAATTTGCATTATCGCTCGCCTTGCACTACCTTTGCAGCCGTTTTAAATAGAATAAGGTAAAAGATAACAAGAGAGAATATGGAACTGGCAAGCAAGTACAGCCCCGCCGAGGTCGAGGGCAAATGGTATCAGTATTGGATGGACAACCGGCTCTTCGCAAGCCGTCCCGACGGCCGCGAACCTTACACCGTGGTCATCCCGCCGCCCAACGTCACCGGTGTGCTCCACATGGGGCATGTCCTCAACGAAACCATCCAGGACATCCTCGTGCGCCATGCCCGCATGGAGGGTAAGAATGCCTGCTGGGTGCCCGGTACGGACCACGCCTCCATCGCCACCGAAGCCAAGGTCATCAAACGCCTGGCCGAGAAGGGCATCCGCAAGAGCGACCTCACACGCGAGGAGTTCCTGCGCCATGCCTGGGACTGGACGGACGAGCACGGCGGCATCATCCTCCGTCAGCTGCGTCAGCTGGGATGCTCGTGCGACTGGGACCGCACAGCCTTCACCATGGACGAAGAGCGTTCGCGCAGCGTCATCCGCGTCTTCTGCGACCTCTACGACAAAGGCCTCATCTACCGTGGTTTGCGCATGGTCAACTGGGACCCCGAGCGTCAGACAGCCCTCTCGGACGAGGAGGTCATCTATCACGACGAACACTCGCACTTGTTCTATCTGCGCTACTACGTCGATGAGCCTGCCGGCAGTACCGACGGCGAGGAACCCGATGCACAGGTGCTCGCAGCCACAGACCCCTTCGACCCCACGGTGAAGCACCAGATTGTCCATCGCGACAGCCAGGGCCGACGCTATGCCGTCGTCGCCACCACACGTCCCGAAACCATCATGGGCGACGTCGCCGTCTGCATCAATCCCAAGGATCCGAAGAACACCTGGCTGCGCGGCAAGCGCGTCATCGTCCCCCTCGTCGGCAGGGTCGTCCCCATCATCGAGGACCGCTATGTGGAGATTGAGTTCGGCACAGGCTGCCTGAAGGTCACCCCTGCCCACGACGTCAACGACTATGCCCTCGGCCAGAAGTACGACCTCGAGGCCATCGACATCTTCAATCCCGACGCCACCCTCTCGGAGGCCGCCGGACTTTATGTGGGCATGGACCGCTTCGACTGCAGACGGCAGATTGTCAAGGACTTGGACGCCGCCGCCCTCTTAGAGAAGGTCGAGGACTACGACAACAAGGTGGGATACTCCGAGCGTACCAACGTGCCCATCGAGCCGCGCCTCTCGCTGCAGTGGTTCATCCGCATGCAGCACTTTGCCGACATCGCCCTGCCCCCCGTCATGAACGACGACATACGGTTCTATCCGCCCAAGTACAAGAACACCTACCGCACGTGGCTTGAGAACATCAAGGACTGGTGCATCAGCCGCCAGCTCTGGTGGGGCCATCGCATCCCCGCCTACTTCCTGCCCGGTCAGGACGATGTGCCCGACGCCGAGCGTCAGTACGTGGTGGCCGAGACCATCGACAAGGCTGTGGAGAAAGCACGCCTCATCAAGGGCTACGAGACCGTCACCGCCGACCAGCTCACCCAGGACGAGGGAGCCCTCGACACCTGGTTCTCGTCGTGGCTCTGGCCCATCAGCCTCTTCGACGGCATCAACAATCCCGGCAACCCCGAGATCAGCTACTACTACCCCACCTCGGACCTCGTCACCGGCCCCGACATCATCTTCTTCTGGGTGGCACGCATGATCATGGCCGGCTACGAATACCTCGGCGACAAGCCGTTCCACAACGTCTATTTCACAGGCATCGTGCGCGATAAGCTCGGACGCAAGATGTCGAAGAGCCTGGGCAACAGTCCCGACCCCCTGGACCTCATCGCCAAGTACGGCGCCGACGGCGTGCGCATGGGCATGATGCTCTCTGCCCCCGCAGGCAACGACATCCTCTTCGACGAAAGCCTATGCGAGCAGGGACGTAACTTTAACAACAAGATCTGGAACTGCTTCCGCCTCGTCAAGGGCTGGACGGTGGACGACACAGCCACTCCCTCCGAAGCAGCACGGACGGCCGTCAGCTGGTTCAACGAAAAGTTGAAGCAGACCGCCGCGCTGGTCGAGGACCACTTCTCGAAATACCGCATCTCGGATGCCCTGATGGCTGTCTATAACCTCTTCTGGAACGAGTTCTCGGCCTGGTACCTCGAGATGATCAAGCCTGCCTACGGCTCACCCCTCGACCGTCCGACCTACGACGCCACCCTCCACAACTTCGACTGCCTGCTCCGTCTGCTCCATCCCTTCATGCCCTTCATCACCGAAGAGCTCTGGCAGAACATCGAGGAGCGACGCACGGGCGAAAGCATTATGTTCCAGCCCGTTTCCATCATCGGCACAGACGCCGACGAACAGCTCATCCGCGACTTCGAGACCGTGAAGGAAGTCATCTCCAACGTCCGTGCCATCCGCCTCCAGAAGGGTGTGGCCCAGAAGGAAGAGCTCACCCTTGAGATTGTGGGCGGCAACGCCACCACCGATGCCTACCAGGCCGTCATCCTCAAGATGGCCAACCTCTGCGCTATCAACACCGTCAGCGAGAAGAGCCAGGGAGCAGCCAGCTTCATGGTGGGAACCACGGAATACGCCGTTCCCCTCGGCAACCTGATGGACGTGGAGGCCGAACTGAAGAAGCTGACCGACGAGCTCACATACGCCGAAGGCTCGCTGCGCATCGTGATGAACAAGCTGAACAACGCCAACTTCGTCAGCCGTGCCCCCGAAGCCGTCGTCGCTGCCGAGCGTAAGAAACAAGCCGATGCCGAGTCACGCATAGCCTCACTCCGTGCCGCCATCGAAGCCCTCAAAAGCTAACGAATCATCCCGGAAAATCCGGAAATCCCGGATAATCCGGATAATCCGGAAACTCCGGAAACTCCGGAATAGTCCGGAAATTCCGGAAAACCCAGAAAACCCACCCAATCTGATTAGAAAATGAACAAGAAATCCACGACTATCATCGCTGTCCTCGCGGCCCTTGTGCTGATTGCAGCCGTTGCCGTGCTCAGCCTCAACCTCCGCAAGGCCCAGAAGACCAACGAGGAGATGACGCAGCTTTTCGAAATCGAAAAAGAAGAGATGGAGAACGAATACTCCACGTTCGCCTCGCAGTACGACGAGATGCAGCTCATGATCAGCAACGACTCGCTGCAGGCCCAGCTCGAACGCGAGAAGGAGCGCACCCAGCGCCTGCTGGAGGAACTGAAGAACACCAAGGCCACCGATGCCGCCGAGATTACCCGCCTGAAAAAAGAACTCGCCACGGTGAAGAAAGTCATGCGGGGCTACATCGTGCAGATTGACTCGCTCAACCAGCTGAACGAGAAGCTCCACAACGAGAATCGTCAGGTGCGCCGCCAGTATGCCGCTGCCACACAGCAGATCAGCACCTTGCAGGAAGAGGCCAAGACGCTCTCGAACAAGGTCACCCTGGCCTCGCAGCTCGACGCCACAGGCTTCTCGGTCGCCTCGAACAACAAGCGCGGCAAAGCCACCAAGAAGGTGAAGGACGTCACCCAGCTGGCCATCTCGTTCACCATCACCAAGAACATCACCGCCCAGACGGGCGAGCGCGACCTCTACGTCCGCATCATGAAGCCCGACGGCGACGTCCTCACCAAGAACGCCTCGAAGACCTTCGCCTACGAGAACACCAAGCTCGAGTATTCCATCAAGAAAACCATCGAATATACGGGCGAGGAACAGCCCGTTACCGTCTATTGGGACGTCGAGGAATTCCTCCCTGCCGGCACCTACACGGTCTATGTCTTTGCCGGTGGCGTGATGATTGGCGAGAAGAGCTTCACCCTCGACTAAGCAGCACTCCTGCCATTACAAACAGAAAGGTGGCCACACGATTGCGTCCGTGGTCACCTTTCTGTTTTCTTTCAGTCAGTCTTCTCTATTATCTGTTCACTTTTTTACTGCTTCCTCGGCCCCGGCTGAGGCATGTTGCCCAAAGGCATGCCTCCACGCTGCATGTTGTTGAGCAGCTCGCGGCGGAAAGCCTCCTCGGCCATCTGGATCTTCAGCAGTTTCGAAGCAGGGAGAACAGCTTTGAACTTAGGCAGATAGTCCTTTTCAAGCTTGTCGCACTTCATCTTCATCTCAGCCGTTTCGTCTAACAGCTCTGAAGCCTCGTCCTCGGTCAGCCCGTCGGCCATCAGCTGGCGCGTCTTACGCCTCAGCTGGCCGTTGAGCTTGAATTTCTCGCTCTGCAACTCGAAGTAGAGGGGGAAGAAAGCCGCAGCCTCCGTCTCGGTCAGACCGGCGCGTTGGGTGAGGAACTCCTGCTGCTTGGCCTTGAATTCCTCGGGTTTCATGAAGCGTCCGCCCTGTCTGTCCTGAGCCGAGCTGACGGTCAGAAAGCAGAGCGATACAAGGAGTAACGTAATCTTTTTCATCCGTTTGTTAAGGTCATTCTTCGTTTGTTAAGTAACTGTAAAGCGTGTAGTCGTCGAAGACCGATGAGGCCATGTACTCGGCCATCTCGTCTTCCGTGAAAGCCATCTCGTCGGCAGTAGCAAGGGTCGCAGACTCCTTCGTGACATTCATCTGATGAAGGGTGGCAAACAGCACCACCACCCCCACGAACGCCGCAGCCACCGAAATCCACGTGCGGCGCGCCCTGCCCCACACTCGCGTGCGAGCAGGCTCCTCGTCCACCGAGGGACGCTCGGGCAACGAGCTCAGAAGCTGCTGCTGGAACGTTTCAAAGTACCCCTCGGGCACCTTGAACGGGTTCCCCGTTCCTACCTTTGATTTTATTAATTCTTCGTCGGACATGCTGTATATATGTTTTACGTCTGTAGTTTACCTTTCAATTATAATCTTCTTCGAACTTATGACTAATGTGGCGGCACAAAGTTTAAATATCATCCTGAAAAAAAGCGGCAATTTTTTGCACGGCCACGTGGTACGATGCCTTCAGCGCTCCCACGCTGGTGCCCAGCACTTCCGACATGTCCTCGTATTTCATCTCGTCGAAATACTTCATGTTGAACACCATCCGCTGCTTGGGGGGCAAGGTCTGAAGCGCCTCCTGGAAACGCTGCTGAAGCTCGTCACCGTCGAAATACTCGTCGGCCTCGAGGTTGACGGCTGTGCCCTCTTCGTTGTCGAGCGACACGATGTCGTTGGCGTTCTGACGATTTAGGAACGTCAAAGCCTCGTTGGTGGCAATGCGGTAGAGCCAGGTGGAGATTTTCGAGTTTCCCTGAAAGCCGTCGATGTTTGTCCACGCCTTGATGAAGGTGTTCTGCAGGAGGTCGTTGGCATCGTCATGGTCGAGCACCATGCGGCGCAGATGCCAGTAGAGAGGCTCGGTGTACTCTTTCACCAGCACCGCAAACGCGCTTTGGGCTGTCTTTGGTTCGCGCAACTGCCTGAGCAGAAGTTCTTCGTTCAACGCCATGTCGTGTGCAATCTTCAAAAATCGGCCACAAAATTACATCTAACTGAGCGCAAATGCAAATTTATTCGCAGTTTTTGTTCACCTCAATCTTCATGCCCTCTCGCGCAAGCACCGTGTTCGGGAACACAGCCAAGGCCTCGTCGAGCAAAGGCCGTTCATCGTCATAGCGTCCCGAGAAATGTCCCAGCACCAGTTTTCCCACGCCTGCCCTTGCTGCAATGGCTGCTGCCTGAGCAGCCGTCGAGTGGTGGGTAGCTTGTGCCCTGCCCTCATCCGACGTGGCAAAGGTGGCGTCGTGGTAGAGCACGTCAACCCCCTCGATGAAGGGCACCACCGTCTCCGTGGGAGCTGTGTCGCACAGATAGGCATAGCTGCGGGGAGGCGTCGGAGGCGTGGTGAGCCGTTCGTTGGGAATGACGTCCCCCTCGGGAGTGACAAAGTCTGCCCCGTTCTTGATGAGCCCGCGATGGCTGATGGGGATCTCGTAGGCATCAATCATGTCGCGACGAAGATGTCGGGGGGTAGGTTTCTCGCGGAACACAAACCCGCAGCAGGGAATCCGGTGAGCAAGGGTAACCGTCTGCACCGTCAGCGAACGGTCGTTGTAGATGATCTCGGCATGGTCGTAGCTGAAGGGATGGAACACCACCTCGTAGGGCATCTCGCGGCAGAAGTAGTCAATCTGCGGACGCAGCAGCCCCTCAAGCTCGGGCAGCGAATGGATGTGAAGCGACTGGGCGTGGCCTCGTCCCAGCATCCCCAGGGTGGAAATAAGCCCGATGAGCCCGAAACAATGGTCGCCATGCAGGTGGCTGATGAAGATGTGTCCCAGCCGCGCATAGCTGGCATGATAACGGGCCATCTGCTGCTGTGTGCCCTCGCCACAGTCCACCATGAAAAGCTTACTGCGCAGGCTCACCAGCTGCGACGACGTGTTGTGGCGCGTGCTGGGCTTTGCCGACCCACAACCTAATATCTGTACTTCAAACGGCTCCATTGTCTTTTCCGGCTGCAAAATTACACATTTTTTACGTACATTCGCCGCCATCCACGCAAAAAAACGCACATCCACCTCCTTTTTTTCAGGGCTTTTAGATAGGCTGCGGCTCGGATAATTGCAAATAAATTTGGTTTTTCGCTCGGCTCACCCTATCTTTAATCCCTTTCAGGGCTTTTAGATAGGCTGCGGCTCGGAAAAGCTCAAATAAATTTGGTTTATCTCTCGCCTTGCACTATCTTTGTCAGGCTGAACAAAGAGAAGTCAAATATGAACATCCGACAAGAACAACCCAAGGATTATCAAGAGGTGGAGAACCTCACGCGCGAAGCATTCTGGAACGTCTACCGCCCCGGATGCACGGAGCATTACGTGCTCAATCAGTATCGGACCAGCCCCGATTTCATCCCCGAGCTCGACTTGGTGATGGAAGAGGATGGCATGATCATCGGCCATGTGATGTTCTCGAAGGCCGAGATTACGCTCGACGACGGAACACCCTACCCTTCTTGGACCTTCGGACCCATCAGCATCCACCCCGACTACAAGCGCAAAGGCTATGGTCTGAAGTTGCTGCAGTATGCCTTGGAGAAGGCCAAGGAAATGGGCATCGGACTGCTCCAGATGGAGGGAAATATCGAGTTCTACCGTCATGCAGGCTTCGACCTCGCCAGCAAGCTCAACATCCACTATCATGCCGAGCCGCGGGAGTCAGAAGTGCCTTATTTCCTTGCCCAGGAACTGATTCCCGGCTATTGGGGCCGTCGCGAGGGAACCTATTGCCCCCCAAGTGGATACTTTGTGGCCGACCAGCATCCTGAGGCTTTCGAGGCTTACGAAGCCTCCTTCCCGCAGAAACAGGAAGCATTCCAAGATGGCCAGCTGCCTCAGTTCTGCCAGAGTTGTGGCATGCCATTGACACGTATTGAAGATTGCGGCACAAACGCTGATGGCAGTACAAACTTCGACTACTGTCACTACTGTTACAAAGACGGAAAATTCTTGCAGGACTGCACGATGGACGAGATGATTGAGCACTGTGCTCAGTTTGTCGGCGAGGTCAACAAGGGCCTGCCCCAGCCCATCACGAAGGAGGAATACATCGGGCAGATGAAGATGTACTTTCCCCAGCTGAAGCGCTGGCGCAAAACATTGGATGTCAGTAACGATGAGGTCATGAATGTCAACCCCGCATTGGCCGGCGTTAAAGAACTCATTGCACAAATGGCCGACAATCTGCCCATCGCATACATCTCATCCGTAGATCAAGAAGGTTTTCCTTGGACCAAGGCCATGCTGGCACCTCGAAAGCGCGAGGGCATCAAAACCTTCTATTTCACCACCAACACCTTCTCCCTCCGCGTAGCCCATTACAAGGCCAATCCCAAGGCAAGCATCTATTTCTGCGATGCCGAAGGCTTCAAGGGTATTATGCTGCGCGGCACGATGGAGGTACTGACGGATGCCGCCTCGAAAGAAATGATTTGGCACGATGGTGACGAGCAGTACTACCCTGGCGGCGTGACCGACCCCAACTACTGCGTGCTGAAGTTCACCGCCACCGACGGCCGTTTCTACAGCAACTTCTATCCCCGCAGTTTTGTGATTGAGTAAAATGATGAGCAACAAGTCACTTGTCGTTATCGACATCCAGAACGACATCACCAAGCACTACCGGGACATCATCGGCAACATCAATGCCGCCATTGAATGGGCTGTGACTGAGGGAATGCACATTGTCTATATCAAGCATAATAACGTCACGGCAGGCACGCGAACGTTCAAGCCTGGCAGCAAAGGCGAGGAACTGGTGCCTGAGATGAAGGTCGTTTCGGATAACGTCTTCGTGAAGACGAAAAGCAATGCCCTCACAAGCGAGGCTTTTTCTGCTTTCATCACGGCGAACGATATCAATGAGTTCTACGTGGCAGGTGCAGACGCTACGGCCTGCGTGAAATCGACGTGTTTCAACATGGCTAAGGCTGGCTTCAAAGTACATGTCCTCTCTGATTGTATCACCAGTTACGACCTGAAGAAGCTACCGGAGATGCTCGCCTATTACGAGAGCAAAGGATGCGAGGTAAAAGAATTGGCTGAGTGCCAATGAAACATCTGCCGAATATCCTGTCGTCACTCCGAATTGTAGGATCTGTTGCTCTGCTGGTAAGCAATGTGTCAGGCATTCCTTTCTGGGTGCTATACATCGTTAGCGGCATCAGCGACATAGCCGACGGATGGTTGGCACGGAAGCTGGGTTGTGCCACTAAAACAGGCGCTTTGCTGGACAGTCTGGCTGATATCTGTTTTGTGATTTGTTGTGCCCTGCGTCTGATCCCAATACTCGTGTTTCCCATTTGGTTGTTGATTTGGGCCGGCGTAATCGTTGTAATTAAAATCATCAACCAAGTGTCGGCCCTCGTGATGTACGGACGTTGCTGTTTCCTTCACACTTTGGCAAACAAGGTGACTGGTGTTCTGCTGTTTCTCGCCGTCCCTATGACATTTTGGTCGATTATTCCCATCTCTTTAGTGGCTGCTGTTGCCACGTTTGCTGCCATTCAGGAGGGCCATTTAACCAGGACGAAGTGTTAAAATTGTGTTAAATCCGGAGTTTCTTTTGACTCGTCCCTTAGGGGAGGATGTAACTTCGCACTCGCTTAGCAAAAATGTCGCGCGATTATGAGTTATAAAACGAAGTTACGAATCGGAGAGTTCTCACAGCTGATGCAAGTGACGGTAAAGACCTTGCGTCACTACGAGCAGAAGGGCCTACTCCTGCCTGACGAGGTGGATGAGTGGACGGGATATCGCTACTACGGTATCGGTCAGATGCAGACGCTTCAAGCCATCCGCGACCTGCAAAGGCTCGGATTCTCGCTGGATGAGATCAAGGACCTGTTCGACGAAGGCTCGCACACGCCCAGCATCCGGCAGATAGATGAGAAAATCAGGGAGACGGAGGGCCAGCTCGGGCAACTGATTGCCCGCCGAGACCAACTGCACGGGCTGAGAGACTCTCGCAAACACATCACATCAATGGAAAAATTCAGCATTCAATCGTTGCCCGCAATTATCGTGGCAAGTCATCGGGAAATCATCCCCAATTATGCCGCTCTCGGCCCACTCTGCGTCGAGACGATCGGCCCTGAGATGCAGCGTCTTGGCTGCAAGTGCCCTCCGCCGGGCTATTGCTTCACAATGGAACACGCCAAGGAATACACGCCGACGAACATCGACATCGAGTATTGTGAGCAGGTGGAGGAAATGGGCAAGGATAGCGCCATCATCCAGTTCAAACGCTTGCCTGCCGTGCCCAAGGCCTTATGCATGAAGCACGTCGGTCCATACGAACGTTTTTATGAATCGTATGTCGAGGCCTTCCGTTATATCGAGGAACAAGGCTATAAAATTGTCGGGCAACATCGCACATGCTACGTTGACGGCGTCTGGAATCAGGAAGACCCGGAAAAATGGTTGTCAATCATCCAAATACCAATTGAATAACTCAAGTTAAAAATGTCTGCCCCATGTCTTCGTGGGGCAGACATTGTGTCTTCCTTGAGGCTTTTAGAGGTACTCCCGCTCGGAAAAGCAAAAAAAATTTGTCATTTTCTTCGCTAAACCGTACCTTTGTACGGCGAAATACAGAAATACGATGAAAATACTTGTATTTAATGGAAGTCCAAAGAGGGACGCGAGCGATACGATGCACATAACCCGTGCCTTTTTGGACGGAATGAACGAAGCCGCTGCGCAGGAAGTGAAGACAATCCACGTCATCGACAAGCATATCGAATACTGCACAGGCTGCTTTGCGTGCAAGCGAAACGGCGGTACGTGCATCCACACTGACGACATGCGCGACATCCTGGACGAAATCCTCCAGAGCGACATGCTGCTGTTCAATTTCCCGCTCTACAACTACGGCATCCCTGCTCCGTTGAAAGCTCTGCTGGACCGCACGATGCCGCTCTCAAGCTTAGCTATGCAGAGGATGGGCGACCATTATGCGCATCCCAGCCAGGCCGACTTCTCCCGCCTGCGCTATGTGATGATTTGCGGATGCGGATTTCCGAACAGCCGTCACAACTTCGAGCCAGCCATAGCGCAGTTCAAGCTGATGTTCCCTTCGAACCATACCATCATCACCATTCCTGAAAGCCCCATGTTCAACGCTCCTGAAGCGGCTGTGGTGACCCTCCCCCGGCTGGAGCTGGTGAAGCGTGCAGGAAGGCAGTTCGCTGATAATGGGAAAGTTGCTCCCGACTTGTTGGCGGAAATCGGTTCGCCCATGATACCCGAGGAGACTTACGCCGCCATCGTTAACCGAAAAGAATCATAAATACTATTTATAAGAATGGAAATGTTTTGCCAGAGTTGCGGAATGCCGCTCACAGAAGAAAATCTCGGCACCAATGCCGACGGTAGTAAGAACGAGGAATACTGCATGTATTGTTATAAGGACGGGGCGTTTACCAACGACTGCACCATGGAGGAGATGATAGAATTCTGCGCGCAGTTTGTTGACGAGGTGAACAAGAACATGCCCCAGCCGATTACCAGGGAGCAGTACAAGCAGATGATGCAGCAATATTTCCCGACGCTAAAGAGATGGCAGAAATGACGGCTCCGTTGGAAACGGAGAGGATTGCTCTCCGCCCGTGGAGGGAAAGTGATGCCGAGGCGTTGTACCGTTATGCCTCTGACCCCGATGTGGGGCCCCGTGCTGGCTGGCCTCCGCATCAGAGCGTGGAAGAGAGCCTGGAGATTATCCGCACCCTCTTCCATAGCGACCACATCTGGGCGATTGAGCTTAAAGAGACGGGAGAACCCATCGGATGCATAGGCTATTATGCTCACGGCGAGAGCAATATCAATATCGGCCCAAACGATGCCGAGGCAGGCTATTGGGTAGCCAAGCCCTACTGGAACCTCGGCATCTGTACAGAGGCGCTAAGACTGCTGATAGACTACTGTTTCAACGTGAAAGGTTTCGATACCCTATGGAGCGACTTCTTCGCGGATAATCCAGCCTCGGGTCGCGTGATGGAAAAGTGTGGCTTCCACGATACGGGCATGATCAACTATTGCAGCCAACTCCAGGTTGGCTCCGACCGCCCCGTCAGAATCATGCGATTGGACCGGAAATAGGGTTCGCCTCGGATAATTGCAAATAAATTTGCATTATCTCTCGCCTTGACCTTCGGTCTAAAATGCTCACGCTCGGCAAAAAGAAAAATTTTTCTCTTTGCTCTCGCTTAATCGCATTTTTATCACTATCTTTGCCGGAGTTATGAAAAAGAATCTCACTCGTCATATCCCCAATGCCATCACGTGCTGCAACCTGCTTTCGGGCTGCGTTGCCACCGTGCTTGCCCTTCGGGGCGACTATCTCCATGCTTTCCTATTTATAATAATAGGTGCCGTGTTTGACTTTTTCGATGGCATGTCGGCGCGTCTGCTCCGGGTTTCCTCCCCCATCGGCAAGGAGCTAGACTCCCTGGCCGATGTCGTCACCTTCGGCGTAGCCCCCTCGGCTATGGTCTTCACCCTCTTGAAGTCGCTCTGTGCGCAGCTTCCTCTGACGGTCTCATCGCCCTTCATGCTCGTCGTGCCCTATGTGGCATTTCTGTTGGCTGCCTTCTCAGCCCTCCGGCTGGCACGCTTTAACCTCGACGAGCGTCAGGCCTATTCCTTCATCGGCCTCCCCACCCCTGCCAATGCCCTTTTCTGGGGCTCGCTGGCTTGTAAGATTGGTGGTCAGGAAACGACTGGCTTTAATCCCATCATCATGACCGCCACGATTATTGTCGCCCAGCTGCTGTTCTGCTGGCTGCTGGTCAGCCCTCTGCCCATGTTTTCATTGAAGTTCCGCAGCAGCAAATGGAAGGAGAACCGCACACGCTACATCTTCCTCTTCGGCTGCCCGATCCTGATTAACTTTCTCGGCATCGGGAGCTTTGCCGCCATCATCGGTTGGTACATCGCCCTCTCGCTCATCGACCATCAGATCAGCAAGCCATCCGTCCCCAACCCTGAAGCATAAAAAACGGGCTTACATAGCCTCATCCCCGCCACGTAAGCCACCATCATCATAATTGAAAGCCCCATGGTACGTCTTCTTCTCATAATCGCCCTTCTTTACGTCGCCCTTGTCTGGCTGCCCCGCCATCTGTCGCGCAGCTCCAACAACGCAGTTTCAAAGCCCAAGAAGGACAGCGGACAGCCCACGGTCACCCGTACGGCAGAACCGAAAAAGAAAGTCCTCGACCCCTCAGACATCACCGATGCCCAGTTCGAGGAGGTAGAAGAACAGGAGGGTGCGGCACACTGACGCGCCACACCCCATCTCTCCCAGAGAGTCTTCGTAAAAAAGCCTGCCTTAGTCTTCCTCGAAGCCTTCCTTGATGAAGCCTGAAACCTGCTCAGCGTATTTCTGGGCGGCTTCCGACTCAGCCTTGGCTGCTTCAAAAGCACGGATGCGAGCACGCGAGGCAGCATTCTCATCGACGATGAAGAAGGTCTGCATCTCATACATGGGCTTGCCGCTCTGCTTGTCCTTGCCGATCTCGCGGATGATGGAGAAACTCTCGCTCATCTCGCCCTTGATTTCCTTCTCAACCGTCGATTCGTAAGCAGCATAGAACTTGTCGAACTCGGTGTCGATGTTCTCAGCATCGGCTGCAAGGTCGCTGACGATACGTCCGCGGACGGTGCTGCCCGCACGACGGGCATAGATGTTGCAGGCATTGTTGACGGCCATCTGATGGCCAATGTTCTTCGAGTTGAAGTTCGAGGCTGCACCCAGCACTTCGCTCACAGCCTCACCACCGACAAGCAGTTTCTCGTAGTGACGATAAAGGGCTGTCTCGAGGCTGAAGGACGAGCCATAGATTTCCCATTTGCCCTTCTTGAGTTCTTTTTTCTTCTGTTTGTACTCTTTCTTCAACACTTTGCCGAGGTCGCGGTTGCTCTGTGCGTCAACCGATACGGGTGCCAAAAGGCACAATGTCATGAGTGCGATTACGATTTTTTTCATTGCGTTGGTTTAATTAAACAGTTTAACAATCCCAGAGTCTTTGGTTTGAACATATTCTTTTGACGCCGCAAATATAGGCGTTTTTTTATTAAAGTACTACTTTATCAGCACTTTTTTGCTTCCGATGATGAAAATTCCCTTTTCGGTCGGCTTTGACGGACGTCCTGAAAGGTCAAATATAGTGTCACTACCGCTGACGTCCATCGTCCGGTTCTCCATCCCGGCGGGCACAAAAGCCGTTTCCTCGATATACCATCGAGCGGCATCGGTGGCAGACGACGGGAGCACCTTGTCGCACATCTCATTGAGGCTGAGAAAGACATTCGCGCCCGACGGATTCTGGCAGACAAGGAACGACTGCCCATGCAGATTGCTGCTCACGGCATAGACGCCGGCATCGGCCCGGTCCGCCACGAACGTCAGCTGCTGGCTGCCCGCGCCAGTGGGCGACAGATAGCTCATGTCCTTTGCACACTGAACGTAGTAATGGCCTTCCGTCCCCGTCCCGACAAAACGGAAGTGCTGTCCTGCGCCAGAGGATATCAGCGAGGTGCTGGACGTAAGCCGCGAAGAGATGTTCTTCATGTAGAACTTTCCCCTCCCCATGTTCCGCAAGGCATACCAGCAATCGTCCGTCCGGAGGGTAACAGCCGTTGCCTCCAAAGCTGCAAACACGGCTTCATACGTCTCCTGGCTGGGATTGGCCTTAAAGTACGCAATGGCAGCATCCACATCGTCACGCCGTTCAGGGGCAGGAGCTCCTACCGTGCGGACGCTGACAGCGTAAAAGGGCTCACCTCCTCGTCGATATAACGACTTATAAAAGCATATCGTTCGGGATTGACATCAAGGGCATAGAGCCCTCCGGTGATATCCTCAAGCGTGTAAGGTTTATAGACAATGGAAAAGTCGTAACCGTGAAGGGTCTCTTCGTAGAGGAAAGCGATGCGTCCGTCGGACTGCATGCACATGGTACTATAGGCCGAGCGCAAGTAGCTGGCCTGGTGGCGTCCGTCCCAATCCCTGGCCAGATTAGCGGGGGTGCCGAAGTCTGACTTGTCAGCCAACTCCTTATAATATATGCCCACATTGTCGCGTCCGTCGGAGGATTTCCCATAGCCGAAAGGCACAGACTGCAAGGCGACGTACAGCTTTTCGCCATCGGCCTTACGCACGGCAGGGACAATCATGATCTCTCCGTTGCACGAGTTTCCGCCAGCGTCAATGCCACCGGTCTGTGCGTTCGACGTGGCACATTCACCCCACGCCCCTTCGGCTTTCTCGACGTCCGTGAACGTAAAGATGTTATACTTTCGTCCACCCTTGATGCGGCTGCTGCAGATGACGCTTCCGTCGGGCAGCTCCTCTGCCTTCGGTTCGTCTGCCCCCGAGGGGACGGGAGGGGTGTCGGCATCGCCCAGCAGTTTCCAGGTCCCCCCGAAGTCGTCGCTGAAGAGAACGTAGTTGCAATAGGTGTTGCCCGCATCCTTGGCCAGTATGGAACAGTAGAGCCTGTAGAACTTGCCCAGCTTCACGTAACGGCTCTGATGGATTTTTCCTGAGCCGATGAAGAGCGAACGAAGCGGCCCGCGGTTGCTCTTGTCAAACAGGGCATAGATGTCGTCCTGAATAAACTCCGGCTCGCTCCAGGTCTCTCCCTCGTCGGTGCTATAAAACCGCGCAACGCCCTGATGCACTTGGCGCGTGCCGTACTGGAAGCCCGTGTTGCCCGAGCAACTGAGCACCAGAATGCTGTCGCCCGTACGGTCGGCCACAATACAGGGATCGCCATAGGCCGCATCGTACTTTGGCGTCGGCGAAGTGGCATACTTGCCATGCGTAAACTCAGCTATGTCGCCCCACGTGGCACCATGGTCGCGACTGATGCGGCGACGAAGCTCCACCGAGCCATAGCCGATGTCCGTACCTCCGTAGCGATAGTCCACCACCGCCACCAAGTTTCCTCTGCGGGTACATGCTATGGAGGGAATACGATAGTTGGGAATACGATTCGTCACAAAAATCTCCTCGGCCGACTCGTCGGCTTGCACCGGCACGGCTATCTGCAGGGACACTCCGAGTGCCAAAAGCCATAAAAGGGAAAGAAACTTCTTATTCATATGAACACGGCATTAGGGGGTTAATATTGATTTCTGCTGCAAATTTATATAAATTTTCTAAAATTATAAGCCAGTCGGGATAAAAACTTGTCCAGCTCATAGAGAAAACCTTGTCTTTTCCCGTCTCTGACCAGGCAATCTTCCCCCCAAAATGCAAAAAAACACCCATTGTCGGGTGCTTTTGCCTTGAAACCGGATGGATTCGGCCCGCAGGGGGGATCACTGTTTGTCCTCTACACCATAGAGGTGCCAGTCTGTCTTGTCAAACTCCGTCTTGACAATGTGTTTCAGAGCCTGGACATCCTCGTAGAGCGTAATACGTGCTTCGGTGTTTGCCTCGCGTTTCCGGTTCAGGATGGCCAGCTGGGCCTCCGTCTCCGCATCGGTCTGGCGCAAACGCTCAATCTCTGTTTCCAGTCTGTCAACAGCGGCTGCATCAATGCCGTACGCTGTCAGTTCACTTACTTTTTTTCTCAATCCTTTGGCAAGCACTTCGGCTTTTCCAATCAATAAATCGGCTCCTTTTGACATGTTTTGGTTAGCTTTATGGAATAGTGACAATTTTTTCGTCTGGCAAAATTAGGCATTTTCCGTTTCTCTTGTCCATTTTTTAACGTTTTTTGTTTTTTCCGTTGCCTTAGAAGAACATGCCAGGGCCACCTCTCATGCCACCCATGCCGCCACCCATGCCGCCTTCCGAGCTACTGCTATTGACGCCCTTGAACGAGCGCAGGTTGTACACCACCGTCAACATGGCGTAGCGGGGCATCACGTTGTAGTAGCTGGTAGTGATGGCCATGTCGCTGACGCTGCGGGTGTACGAGCGCTGTGTGCCGAGGATATCGTAGCCGGAGATTTTCACCTCAAGGGCATTGTTCAGGAATTTCTTGCCCAGCGAAGCATTCCAAAGGAACGTTGAGATGTCCTGGCCCTGCATGGCACTACCGGTATAGTAGGTGTAGTTGGCGCTATGCTCCATGGTGATGCCCTTCCAGATAACCCATTGGAACGTACCGCGGGCGGTATGCGTCAGGTAGTTACGGGGATTCGTATTGCTCTGCACATCGCTGAAGGCGAGGTCGTAGTGGAGCGAGAAGTCCAGGTTCTGGCTGATGTTTGACGTGATCTCCAGTCCCGGGGCGATGCTACGGCTGATGCTCTTCGTCTTGAGCTCGTTGCAGATGAGCTTTCCGCTGGCATCCACGTCCACATATTCCTGAATGCCGGTATAGACATTGTAGCCGCCGTTGAGGTTCAGGTTGACGTTGCTCATGATAAGGTCAAAGGGCAGGCCGTAGGTCAGACCGGCATTGAGATTATAGGTGTTATCGGCAAGGTTCATCGGGCGGGTAATCTGTGCGCCCTTCACCAGGGTGAGGCCGGTGAACTGATCTCCGCCCTGCTGATAGAAGGCAATGGGCAGCGCATCCACCGTGGTGTTCGTGTTGACGATGGTCGTCACGGTGCCGATGGGATTGTTCGTCATTCCGCCGCCCAGGTGGAACTGCAGGTTGGTGGCTTTTTCGATGTTACTGTGGATGAAACGGGCATTGACGTTGTGGCTCTGCTGCTGGCCGAGGTCAGGGTTACCGGTAGAGAGCGCCAGAGGATTGGTGTTGTTGACGCTTTGCTGCAGCTGGTTGATGCCGGGGGCCGACGAATTGCTGCGGTAGAAGACGTTCACGCTGTTGGCGCTGTTGACCGTCCATTCAAACATGGCCATTGGCATCAGGTTGTAATAGATTTTGGAGTCAATGACATACGAGGGGTCTCCGGCCACGGGACCATGATAGTAGTCATACGTCTGACGGCCGGAGAGGTCGGCACGCTGCAGTTCCATGCGGGCCATCACATTGAACTTATCGTTGTGGAAACGATAGCCCACGTTGGCTCCCTGCGTCTTGTAGTCGCTGGTGAAGGTGTTGGACAGATTGGCATCGATGGAGTCGCGGACAGTCGGGTCGAACCTCACTCCGTTCAGCATAATGCCCATCTGGTCGTACGTCGTCACGCGTTCGCTTTCAGAATGGTTGTTGCGCATGTTCAGCGAGGCTGTCAGCTGCATATTCTCATTGATGGGCTCCGTCCAGGTCACGTCGGCGCCATAGTTGTAGTTGTTGGTCTCGTTCGTCGCATTCTGGTCAACATACGTGGCATTGATGGTACGCATGTCGTCGGACGTACTGCCACTGCCGGAAAGGGTACCGTTGAATCCGAAAGAGAGCACGCGTCCCTCTTCGTTCAACTTATGCAGCCACGTCAGGTTGCCGCCCACGTTGTAGCCATCGCCTCGCGAAACGGTCTCGTTCGTGGTCGAGGCGGTGTCGTTGGCAAGCGGGGAGATGGTGTAGTTGCGCGAACTGCTGGTGGAGTTGTTGCGTTGGACACTCAGACGCGGGCGGAAGACAATCTGGTCATTGTCACCAGGCGTGGCACGGATGAGCATGCTGATGTTGTGGCTTATGTTACGCCTGTCGCTGTTCGAATAGGCTTCCGTGCGGCGATCCAGGGTGAGATAGTCGCTGTACGTCGAGTCTTCCTGATGGGTGTCGGTGTTATTAAACGAATAGTTACCCTGCACCTCCAGCCTGCCGTCGAAGAAGGCATCGTTGTAGTTGGCACCGAAAGCATTGGCTTTGGCCACGCCGTTCTGTGCGGCCCATACGCGTCCGCCCATGCCGCCCATGGCACCGGCGCTCATCAGGTCGTCAAACGAGAAGTTCCTCTGGTTGACGTTATTCGAAAGGCCCATCAGCGTGATGCGACGGTCGCCGTTGAAGATGTTCAGGTTGAAGTTTCCATTGTAGCGGGGTGTCAGTCCGTTGCCAGGGGTGTTCTCGGAGGGGATGTCGGCACCGGCCTGGGCGGTAATCTTACCGAACACGCCATTGCGCTTATACGAACGGGTGCGTACATCAAGGGCCTTGAAGCGCTCGCCGTCGTCGAAACCGGTAAACTCGGCCTGGTCGGACTTCTTGTCATAGACGGCCACGCTCTGAACCACCTCGGCGGGCAGTGTCTTCAGGGCCATCTTGGGGTCGTTTTCAAAAAACTCCTTACCGTCGACTAGCACCTTCTCCACCGTTTCGCCCTGCGCCTCCACGCCGTTGTCGGTGATGCGAATGCCGGGCATCTTGGCGATGAGGTCTTCGGCCGTGGCGCCGTCCATCACCTTGTAGCCGTCGGCATTAATGATGGTGGTGTCGGCAGTCTGCTTCACACGCATGTTCTTGCCTATCACCTGGGCCTCCTTCAGCGCTACGGCATCTTCTTCCATCTTGATACGGCCTATGTTGTTAGGCTGACCGGGGCGGAACGTATAGTCCTTCGAGAAATCCTTATAGCCTAGGTAGGAGAACTCCAACGTATATTTTCCAGGACGGTTCACGGTGAGTTCAAACGTGCCTTTCTCGCCGGTAATGGCAAATGTGCCTTCGCCGCCATTGGCCGAGGTGGCCTTCACGACGGCAGCCACCAGCGGCTCCGAGGTCTTACTATCCATGACGGTACCCGTCACCTTCACTTCAAAACGTGGCTGAGCCGACGTCATCAATACGCCTGTCAGCAACAGAACAACGACTGAAAACAGCCTCAAACAATGCTTCATTTTTCTTTCCTTATTATATTGTAACTGTTCCTACGACTGAAAAAACGGCGCAAAGTTACTTCGTTTTTTTCTATTTTAACATTTCTCGTTGTTAAGAAAAATGAAGAAAATGTAAATATTTTTTTCGCTAAAGCAAATACATTTTCGTTTTTTCCTTATCTTTGCACTCGGAAACAAATTAACAAACATTTATTCACCCCTAAAAAGTAAATATCATGAATGAGAAGCCTTATGTAGTAGGAATGGACATCGGTGGTACGAACAGCGTATTCGGCATCGTGGATACAGATGGCCACATTCTGAAGACCGGTTCGGTCAAAACACAGCAGTACACGGTATTCGAGGACTATGTTAACGCCATTTGCACGGCGCTCTTCCCGCTCATCCTCGAGGTAGGCGGCATCGATAAGATCCGCGGTTTCGGCATCGGCGCCCCCAATGGCAACTACTATAAGGGCACCATTGAGTTTGCCCCCAACCTTCCGTGGAAGGACGTCCTTCCCCTGGCCAAGGCATTCAGCGAGCGTCTGGGCATCCCCGTCGCCGTCACTAACGACGCCAATGCTGCAGCCATCGGCGAAATGACCTACGGCGCCGCACGCGGCATGAAGAACTTCATCGAAATAACCCTCGGCACCGGCGTCGGCTCGGGCATCGTCATCAACGGACAGCTCGTCTATGGACACGACGGTTTTGCTGGCGAGCTCGGTCACGTCATCGTCGAGCGCGGCGGACGCCTCTGCGGTTGCGGCCGTAAGGGCTGCCTGGAAGCATACTGCTCTGCCACGGGCGTAGCTCGCACCGCCAAGGAACGCCTCGAACTGAGCAAGGAGCCCAGCCTCCTCCGTTCCATCACCGACCGCCCCATCGAGTCAAAGGATGTCTATGATGCCGCCGTCAAGGGCGACAAGATTGCACTCGAAATCTTCGAGTTCACCGGCAAGCTGCTCGGTGAGGCTCTCGCCGACTTCGTCGCCTTCTCCGCTCCCGAGGCCATCATCCTCTTCGGAGGCCTCACCAAGTCGGGCGAGTACATTCTGAAGCCCGTTCGCGACGCTCTCGACAACACCGTCCTCCGCATCTGGAAGGGCAAGGTCAAGGTCATCGTCAGCGAGCTCAAGGATTCCGACGCCGCCGTCCTCGGCGCTTCTGCCCTCGGCTGGGAAGCCTAAGCTTATCGCTAAGAGGAAACACACCTCATCCCTATCTTTTTTCGGCATTTTAGTTTGAAAAAAGATAGGGACACTCCTTCCCAGACAACGAGTTTTTGTAACGAATTATACGTTTAACCCTTAATGGCTAACCAAAAAATGAAGAAATTCAGATTTTTACTGATTCTGGCTGTGGCTGTGCTGACGTTCTCAAGCTGCACAACCCTTACGCGCACCATGCGCGAGCCTAATGTGAGAATTGAACTGGATGCCGACGACCTGGTTCTCTCCGAGCCTGTCACCGGCACGGCCACCGTTATCCGCGTGCTGGGCATCGACTGGAAGCGCCTGTTCAAGTCCGAAGGTGCTTATGCCTCCGCCCCCATCATGGGCCTTACGCCCGAGCTGCTGCCCGCGGGCTCCAGCCAGGCCATATACGACATGCTTGAGAAGAACCCCGGTTGGGACTTCGTCATGTATCCGCAGGCCAAGTCTGAGAGCTATCGCGTTTGGGGTCTCGGCCTTCTCTACAGCGAGACAGAGACCACGGTCACAGCCCGCCTCGGCAAACTGAAGAAGTAACTCTCTCGGACGGCTGATAAAGCAACCCTCTTTGACAGCTAAAGAATTGCCCCTCGGACAATTCCAACAACCCACACCCTCTAACAGAGGCGGCGCCAATCGGCACCGCCTCTGCTTTTCTCCTTACACCTTAGCTCCTATCGTCCCCTATAGTTCCTATAGTTCCTATAGCACCTATAGTCCTCCTATAGCTCCCTATAGCCCCTATTCCACCTCAATCCCCATGATATAGTCGTTCATAAAGTACCCATTCCCGATAGCGAAATCCCCCTGCCGCATTTTCCGCATCCCCAAATGCTCATAAAACCCAAGTGCTTTGTTGTTCCGATTGACGTTCAGCTCCACAAGACACGGCCCGCCGGCCATCTGTCGCACATAGGCCAGCGCATGATTGAAGAGTTGCTTCCCCAATCCGCCTGCTTGCCGCACGGGAAGGACATATATCTTCTGCAAGTGCCACAGCGGCAGTCCATCCTCCGCCATGCCCTCAGACTGCACAGACACATAGCCCACTGCCTCACCATCCGTCTCGCCAATGAAATAAACGTGTCCTTCGACGGTCATCTGCCTGCGCAGGCTCTCGGCCGAGTACATCCAATCCATCATATACTCCAGCTGCTCTGCACTAAGAATCTCTCGGTACGTATGGCGGAAACATACGTCAGCCAACCGTCCTATCAGCCCAATATCGGCCACAGAGGCCGTACGAATTGTCAGTTCCATTTACTCCGAATAATTTGAAAAAAAGGCAAGCGAATCATCTCCGCTTGCCCTCTTTTGCCTTGGTTAATACGCGTTGATCAGAAGCAGAACTTCAGACCGAAGCCAACATCACCATAGCCGCCGCTTATGTTAGGCAGGATGTTCAGGCCAGGACGATAGTCCAGCGACAGAGCGATAGGCAGGCTCGGGAACTTGAACTCAAGGCCGATGACGGCGTCGATGCCCAGCCACAGGTTGGCCTTGTCAGCATCAGACCACATACCAACGTGTGCACCCAGACCATAGTACCAGTCCAGGCCACCACTGAGGTTCTGCTGCCACTCATAGAGGCCCTGCACCTTCAGGTGAGTGAACTCCGAGCGGAAATCCCACGTTCCCGTGAAGTCGAGAGCCGTGCCGCCCATACCCTTCTTAAGAGTAACACCGGCATTCTCCCAGCCACCACGCACACCAATTGCCCAGTTGTAGTCCTGAGCGTTAACAGCCAGTGCAGACACCATCAGCACGGCTACCATCAAAAGTTTCTTCATAAGACTAACTAATTAAAAATAACTTTTACGCCTGCAAAGATAATACTTTTTTTATAAAAAGCCAATTTCCTCCCCTTTTTTTATTCATTATCCCAAAATCCCCCTCCAACTCCTATAGTTCCTATAATACCTATAGTTCCTATAGTTCCTATAGCTCCTATTTTCCAAAAAAACAAAAAGAGGCCTGCCCACGGGCAAGCCTCTTTTGTTGTCAAATACCAGGTCTTTAAGCCTTGGCAACGTTGACCCTCTTCTCTTTGATACGGGCCTTCTTGCCAGTGAGCGCACGCAGGTAATACAGCTTGGCGCGACGCACCTTACCGACCTTGTTGACGGTGATGCTCTCGATAGCCGGCGAGCTGATGGGGAAGATACGCTCGACACCCACCGTGCCCGACATCTTGCGGACGGTGAAGCGCTTGTTGTAACCATGACCGGCAATCTTAATCACCACGCCACGATAGAGCTGTACGCGTTCCTTGTTTCCTTCGATGATACGATAAGCCACGGTCACTGTGTCACCCGACTTAAACTTCGGGGCGGTTCCCTCTTTACCCGTGGCAAATGCCTCTTCTGCAACTTTAATTAAATCCATACTTTCTTTACTTTAATAGTTCTTATTTGTCCTTACGCAACATATCAGGTCACACTTCCTCTGACAGCGATTGCGCGAAAGCGGCTGCAAAATTACTGCTCTTTGTACAAAAAACCAAATAAACCTGTAACTTTTTTCAAAATATTCACTACCTTTGCCCCAGAAACCTCAACAAACCCCATATTTCCCATAAATCCCATAACTCCCATGAAACCTCACTACAAGTTAGCACTCTCTTTTGCATTTTTCATTCTTCATTTTTCCTTATTCTCCTGCTCCCCCACCCCTCCGCGCGCAGTCACCGTCAGCGGCACGTTCATTGAGGTCAACGCTGCCATCGACTCCCTTCCGCAGAACGCCGAGGCACAAACCATCCTCGCCGAGTATCGCCAGAAGGTCATCGACATCCAGGCTCCTGTCCTCGGCACAGCCCCCTTCGACATCGACCGCGCTCGCCCTGAGGGGCTCATGAACAACTTCGAGGCCGACGTCCTCCGCGCCGCTGGCGATGCAGCTAATGGCACGCCCGTCGCTCTGGCCGTAGCCAACTACGGCGGCATACGTAACATGTGGCAGAAGGGCGACATCACCGTCGGCGATGTCTATCGCGCCTTCCCCTTCGAGAACTGCCTCGCCCTTGCCACCCTCACTGGCGAGCAGCTCACGCGACTTTTCCAGTCTATTGCCCGTGCCGGCGGACAGCCCATCAGCGGCGCAACCCTCGTCATTACCCCCGACGGTGACCTCGTTACCGCCGATGTCCAAGGCCACCCCATCGACCCTGCCGCCACCTACCGCATAGCCACCCTCGACTACCTCGTTGAAGGCAATGACGGCATGGACGTCTTCCGCGAGGCCACCGACGTTGCCATCTACGCTGAGCGAACCATCCGCGACCTCATCACCGCCCACATTCAATCCCTCACAGCATCCGGCCGGCCAGTCGCCCCTGTCCTCGACGGCCGCATCACCCTCATCGACCTCCCATAGCTCCCATAAAACCTATAGTTCCTATAGTTCCTATAGTACCTATAGTTCCTATAGATCCTAAAACTCCCATAGTTCTTATAACTCCCATAATAAAAACCCTCCCATGAAGCCCCGCAACAGATTATCGCTCAATTTTTCATTCTTCATTCTTCTTTTTTCATTCCTCTCCTGCACGCAGGCCCCTGTCACCCTGCTTGTGCTCCATACCTCCGACACCCACAGCTGCATCGAGCCCGATGCCAAGACCAATACCGGCGGCTATATCCGTCGTGCCGCCCTCATCGACAGCCTCCGCACCCACGTTGACCCCGACCTTCTCCTCCTCGACTGCGGCGACTACTCCCAGGGTTCCCTCTACTACAATCTTTTCCGTGGCGAAGCGGAGATCCGCCTTATGAACGCCATGCACTACGACGCCGCCACCATCGGGAACCACGAGTTCGACTTCGGCGAGGAGAACATGCACCACCTCTTCCAGCTCGCCACCTTCCCCACCGTCTGCTGCAACTACGACGTCAGCGCCACCTGCCTCCGCGATGTTGTCGTCCCCTACACCGTCATCAAGCGCAAGGGCATTCGCATTGGCATCCTCGGCGTTGCTCCGCCCATGGAAGGGCTCGTTGCCGAAAAGAACTGCGAAGGCATCCGTTACCTCGACCCCATCGCAGAGGCTAACCGCATCGTCCCCATCCTGCGCGGTCGCGAGCGTTGCGACGTCGTCATATGCCTCAGCCACCTCGGCTGGCAGATTGACAACCTCATCGACGATGTCGAATTCATCGCCGGCACCCGCGGCATCGACCTCGTCCTCGGCGGCCACACCCACAGTTTCTTCGATGCCCCCATCCGCTATCCCAACCTCGACGGCGACTCCATCCCCCTTATGCACAACGGCAAGAACGCCGCCCACGTCGGCCGCTACACCATCACCGTCACTCCCCAGCATTAAACCCAAACCGGTTATTAGGTCGGTAAGCATCCGATTTGGGTTAATCGGATGCTTACGAAGAAGCGATTCCTTTTTGTAAAAAGGATTTTTATAGGAGGAAAAATAAGTTTCACGGGCGTGAAACTGAAAATCCATGGGCGTAAAACTGAAAATCCATGGGCGTGGAATGACAGATTCAAGCCCATGGAATTGTAAGTGGAACAACATAGTTTGGGGTGTATCAACGTTGATACACCCTAAACATAAGCATATTCCCCTATCTCCTTCGGCAAGGGAAGACCGACAGGAAGTTAAGGCTGTCCAATGGTCACGTTCGTCTTGCCCGTCACGTCGGCAGCATTACCGCCGCCATAGACGTTGCCTGTGATGTTGGCACCCTTGACGGCCATGCCGGTTCTTGCAGCTGTTTCACCTTCAACGATTGACACATAGTCAATGGTCGAAGCTGTTCCGATGTTCACATACGTGTCACCATTCACATTGGCTGCGTTGCCGCCGCCGAAGACGGTGCCGATGGAGCCCATTTCGCCCGCCGTATGAGCCGGCAGCGTCACCTTCGAGCCATCGCTCAACGTGATGGTAGAGCCTGCTTCCGACGTGGTGGCAGACGCTTTTTCTCCGATCGCCTCGTTGATATTGATGATCGGGTTGCCCGTCACGGTTGCATCTGCGCCAAGTCCACCGCCGAACACACGTCCGATGCTGGTAAATGACTTGATGTTGATGGTCGGCTGCGCATAGCCAGACGGTGTCGTGTAGGATGCGTTGTTGCCACATCCGTAGAGTTCGCCAATAGTAATCGGTTTACAGCCGGTCTCCTCGATGTTTACGGTAATGGAACCATGGATAGTTCCGCCGAGGTTGTTGCCGCCGAACACGCGGTCGAAGTGTCCGCTGGTGATGGTGAGCGACACGCTGTTACCGACATCCGCTTGTTTAGCGCCACCATAGATTTCCTTCAGATAGGTGATACAGCCGAGCACGATGTTGCCGCCGCCATGCATGATGGCCTCGTTGCCGCCGCCATAGACCTCGTCAACCTCCAAGTCGCAGACATCGCCTTCGTTAAGGTTCACGGTTGCATTTGTGACCACGTCACCCAGCGTATTCGAACCGCCAAAGGCACCGTGGATTTTTCCGCCGGTGATGGTAACCGTGCTCTCACCACTTCCGTAGTTCGTGTTGTTTACGACACCCACGTCTGCGCCCTCATTGTTGGACCAAGTGGTGCCATCGTAGGTAATCTTATCCTTACCGTTACCTCCGCCGAAGACGTTGCCCAGCTCAAATGCGCCGAGCACTACGACATCGGTAGCGGGCGTAGCAGCTGCATTGCCGCCGCCATAGACAAACTCGATGCTCACTTCGTCACAACCGTCGATGACCACCTGTACAGGCTTTTTGGTTGCATCGTGACCACCTGTGATATATGGTCCTGTTGCCTGTGGATTCGTAGGCTGATAGGGGGCCAGGTTGCCACCGCCATAAACGGCTGCCATTTCGTAATTGCCATATACGTGAGAGGTGGCAGGCGAGATAGGTGTTGTCATCTTCACCAGCACCAGCACGGTACCCTTCGGCGAGCCATTCAGGTTGTTGCATCCGAAGATACGGCCGGCATTGACTATGTCCGACCCGTCGGCATTCTTCTCTGTAGCAACACCCTTGATGAAGGCCACGCCATTTTGCGTCACCGTCACGTTACCGTTCACCAATGCCGCGTTACTAGTATCGCCAAGACCGCCTCCGTAGGCATCACCGTAGATGGTGCCGCTGTTCAGGTTGACGAGTGCCTTGTCGTTGGTGTCGCTGTTCACGTTACCCAGAGCCGAGCCACCATAGACATCGCCGTAGATGACGGCCGTGCCCGACGTCGTTGTCCCTGAGATAGAGCCGATATTGACGGTGACATCACCCGTTGTTCCCGTGGCAGAACCGAATCCGCCGCCATGCACATTGGCCTTGGAGGCTGAGGTGCCCACCGTGCCGGCCGTGACGGTGACGACGATGTTGCCGTCCACCGTGCCGCTGGCGTCGCAGCCGCCATACACGCCGGTGCTGACGGTACCTCCGTTGATGTTGACCGTAGGCGCACCCGTTATGCCGGCAGCCTTGCCGCCGCCATAGACGTTGGTCAGGAAGCCGTTCGTCAGTGTCACCGTCGGGTTACCGTTGGTTGGTGCCAGGCTGCCGCCGCCATAGACGCCACCCGTCACGGCTGCCTGAGCGCCGTCGACGGTGACCTGCGGATTGCCCGTCACAACACCCTTCGTCGCATCGCTGGCATTACCATAGCCGCCGCCGAAAACATCGCCGCTGACGGTGCCCTTCCGGATGTTGACCGCCGGGTAGTTTGCTGAGCCTGTCGGTGCGGTATAGACAGCCTGGTTGCCACCGCCGAAGACGTTGCCGAGGTATTTGCCGCACGTCAGCACGTCATCCCAGTTCACGGTGACAGTAATTGTGCCACTGATGTCACCACTGGTGTTGTTTCCACCATATACATTATTAATATGTCCGCCCTGGATGGTCAGATTGATGTTATTGCCCACGTCTGCAGCGTTGGCTCCGCCATAGACGCTGCCGATTCCTTCGCCATTCGCGTCGTAGTCGCCCGTGCAGCCGATGCTGATGGTGCCTGCGTTGCCGTCGGCCTCGTTACCGCCGCCATAGACTTCGGCGATGTGCATGTCGCAAGAATTGTCACCCTTTGCAATGTTCACAGCCACCGAGCCAGAAATATCGCCCTTGCTGTTGCTGCCACCGAACACCTTGTTGATGGTACCGCCGGTGATGTCAACGGCTACATTGCCATCTACGTTGGCTTCCTTTTGCGGGGAGGCGTTCTTATCGCCATGACCGCCGCCGAAAACCATGCCTGTGATGTTGCCACCGTCGATGTTGACATCTGTGCCTTTGACGTCGGCAGCATTACCGCCGCCATAGACATTGGCAATGGAGGTGTTGCACTTGTTGATGACGTTCACCTGCGGCACACCAACCACGTCACCAGCATCACCGCCACCATAGACATCGCCTGTGACGACAGCCTGAATATTACTGTTGCTCAGATTGGTGACATCGCCGATGGTCACCACCGGATTACCCGTCACCTGACCTTTGGAGTGGTCAGCGGGGTCACCCTTGCCGCCGCCATAGACATTCTGCGTCACGGTGCCGTTGAGGATGTTCACGGCCAGGGCTTTGCCGCTCGGTATGGTATATTGGGCCAGATTACCGCCGCCATAGACGTTCTGGACGCTGTTCTGAGCACAACTGCCATCCCAGTTCACATTAACCTCGATGCCGCCGCTGATGCTGCCGTCTATGTTGTTTCCACCGAACACATTGGCTATTTTACCACCCGTTATGTTCAGTACAATATCACTGTTGATGTCAGCTTCTCTGGCTCCGCCATAGACATCGCCGATGCCCTCCGTGGCTCCTCCGGTGCAGCCAATGGTGATGGTGCCCGCGTTGCCGGCAGCCTGGTTACCGCCGCCATAGACTTCGGTGATGTGCATGTCGCATGAGCTGTCACCCTTGTCGATGTTCACAGCCACCGCGCCCGAAATGGCGCCCTTGCTGTTGCTGCCGCCGAACACCTTTCCGATGGTGCCGCCGGTGATGTTAACTTCCACGTCGCCATTCACGTTGGCTTCCTTCTGCGGGGTGGCGTCCTTGTCGCCATGACCGCCGCCGAACACCATGCCCGTGACCTTGCCGCCGTCGATGGTGACTAACGTGCCTTCGACGTCAGCGGCATTACCGCCGCCATAGACATCACCGCTTATCGACGTGTTGCACTTGTTGATGACGTTCACCTGCGGCACGCCAACCACGTCACCGGCATCGCCGCCGCCATAGACATCGCCCGTGATGGTGGCCTTAATATTATCGTTATTCAGGTTATCGGCATCGCCGATGGTCACCACCGGATTGCTGGTGACGGTTGCTGTTGAGCCCTTACCGCCGCCGAACACGCTTCCGCTCACCGTGCCATGCTTGATGATGACAGCAGGAGAGAGGCGCTCGGTGCCGCTAGCCGGCGTAAAGGACGGCGTATAGGCAGCCTGGTTGCTGGCACCGAAGACATTGGTTACATGCAGGTCGGTGTTACAGCCGCTTGATGCCTGGCTCCAGTCCATGGTGACTGTGATGGTACCGGTGATATTACCATTGACATTCGATCCACCAAAGGCATCCTGGGCAATCTTGCCTCCGAAGATATTGAGCGCCACGTTGCCAGTGATGTTGGCAGCCTTAGAGGAGCTTCCCTTTGAACCGCCATAGACATTGTTCATCTCTCCACCCTCAATGGTAAGTGTCACGTTACCATATATATCAGCTAGGTTACAGCCGCCATAGACATCGCCAAACTTTGTACCGCAACCGATGGTGGCATTGATGTTAACACTGTTGCCTTCGCCCTCGGCACCGATATTTGCCAAGTTGTTACCACAGAAGAACTCAGAGACATACATGCTTTCTGCACAAGGACCATCGGCATCCACACTGACACCCATATTTCCGGATATGGTACCTCGTTCGTTGCTTCCTCCAAAGAGTTGGTTTATCTTACCGCCATGGATTTGAAGATTTGTTCCACCAGCTCCGATGTTGGCAGCGGTGACTTCACCATTACCCCCACCGAATACACGGTTGAAACGACCGCCATCGACGATTGTCACCAAACCGTAAGCATCAGCAGCATCGCCACCACCGAAAAGATCTTCTATCGTATTGTTACAACCATGAACATGCACGGTGGCACGGCTTGTTTGATCAGTGGGACTAAAGTCTGCTTGTCTGCCACCGCCAAACACGTTGGCAATGGCGTAGGTAGCATCGTTACCTGTGTAGCTTGCCGCGTTCTTGGCATCGTGGGCTGTCTGATAGATGTTCACAGTCACATTGCCCTTCGGCGACCCGTTGGTATTGTTACAACCATAGACTGAACCGTCAATTGTTGCGTAACCTGTGTAGGTAGGAGTCTGTGCACCGTCTGTTTCACCAATGTTTACAATAACCGCACCGTTCACCTGGCCCTTGTCGCTATTGTCTGTCACCAACGTTTCTCCAGAATAGACATTGGCTTCGCCCAGACCTCCACCATAAACATTGCCGTGGAGAGTTCCAGAAAGGATATTAACAGTAGTCGTTGAATTCGTAGCATTGACTTGACCAAGAGCCGAACCTCCATATACAGCGCCGTAGATAACAGGTCGGGACGTGTTAGTATTGTCACCCATGTTCACTACTACATTGCCACTTGTGGCAGTAGCTGCACCATATCCGCCGCCAAAGACATCCAGAGTAGCACTTGTAGAAGTACCTACATTGGCTTTAACGTTCACTTCTATGTTACCGACGATGCTACCATTTACATTGGCACCGCCGTAAAGGCCTGTGAGGTTAGTGTTGGCTGTGTTGTAGTTAATTTGCACATTACCATTTGTAGTTGCCCTGGTATCATCGCCAGTGCCGGAACCCATGCCGCCACCGAAGATGGAGCCATGCAGGTTGCCTCCATTAATGGTAAGAGTCGTAGTATTTGAAGTTGATGCGTTGACCTGGCCAAGAGCTGAACCTCCGTAAATATTGCCATATACAGTAGTATTACCTAAAGTAACTGTGACATTGCCAGTCGTGGTGGTTGGATGACCGAATCCGCCTCCATAGACATCGGCTTCGTTACCCGCACCTGTAGCACCCACCGTACCGCCATTCAAGGCAACTGTTACAGCGCCTACACTACCACTGGCATTACAGCCGCCGTAAACGCCTGCGGTCACCTTACCACTGGTCAGCGTAATTGTTGATGTGCCTGATACACCTGCCGCATTACCGCCACCAAACAACTTGGCAACAGTACTGCTGGCATTGTTGTCATTATAGGTCACGCTTGTGTTGCCTGTTACACCTGCATTGTTACCTCCACCGTAAACGTTTCCAGTAACTACAGCAGAATGGCTTGCGACAGCATCACCAATTGTTACCACAGGATTGCTGGTTACAACACCCTTGTCGGGATCACCCGCGACACCATTACCGGCACCAAATACGCTACCGCTTACAGTACCGTGTTTGATATTTACTTGGGGATAGCTACCCGGGGTCGTCGGAGTATAAGTAGCCAGGTTGCTGGCACCAAATACATCGGTAATACTCTTCTCGGAACAGTTACTCTGGCTCCAGTCCATATTGACTGTGATGGAGCCTGTAATGTTACCATTGATGTTAGAACCACCGAAAGCACGGTCTATATCACCTGCGTAAATGTTTAGTGTGGTGCTGCCATAAATATTGGCAGCCTTACCACCAGAATATGTTGCATCGCCTGCTGCAACTCCCTTCGAACCGGCATAAACTTCGCCAATAGTACCGCCATTGATGGTCAGCGTGATATCTCCGTAAATGTCAGCAAGGTTAGAGCCGCCATAGACAGCCCCGAAGTTGGTGCCGCAGGAAATGGTGGTGCTCAAAGTGACACGATTCTCTGAAGTTCCAATAACAGCCAGATTGCCACCGGCAAAGAATTCCTTGATATCTTCGACGCAACCTGTGTTGTCAACAACTACACCCATAGTGCCTTTAATAGTACCCAGCTCGTTGCTTCCTCCAAAGAGGTGATTGATAATGCCGGAATTGACAGTAAGGTTGGTACCGCCAGTACCAATATCAGCAGCATGACCACCTTCGCCGTTTCCTCCACCGAATACCCAGTCAAAGCGACCACCGTCAATTCTAGTCACCACGCCAAGTGCTTCAGCAGCGTTACCGCCACCGAATACGCGACGGATGGTGTTTTCGCAAGTATACACGTGGACTGTAGCCTTCTTGTCCCCTGTGGGAGAGTAGTCAGCCTGGTTACCGCCACCGAACACCTGATCGATGGCATATGTAGCATCGCTGCCTGTATAGCTGGCCGCATTGGTCGTATTGTGTGCGGTCTGATACACGTTCACGGTCACGTTGTCTTTGGGCGAACCATTGGTATTGTTACAGCCATAGACAGAGCCGTTGATAGTAGCGGATCCAGAAACTGAAGTTGCATAGCCCGTAGTCTGATTCACGGTGCCCGACCCGATGTTGACTATTACCTCACCATTCACCTGACCCTTGGCCACATTGGCAGCTCCTGCTTCACCCAGACCACCGCCATAGATATTACCATTGATGGTTCCACCGGTAATGTTAACTGTGGTCTTGTCTGCAGCAGCATCATTGACCTGACCCAAAGCAGAACCTCCATACACATTGCCATGGATAGTAGTACCATTGGCCGTTACGGTCACGTTGCCATTCGTTCTGGTAGCGTCGCCAAATCCGCCACCGAACACAATATCCGTCGTGCCATTAACCGCACCTATGGTACCTCCAGTAAGACTAACTGCAATATCGCCTGTGACCGTGCCGCTGGTGTTACAGCCGCCATAGATACCTCCAAGGACAGTACCGCCCGTCATGCTTACGTCACCACCAGCTACACCTGCCTCATTACCGCCGCCATAAACACAGTGGCTGACCGTACCATTGATGATATTGACATCAGGTGTGCCACCATAAGCAGCATGGTTACCACCGCCAAACACGTCGCCTACGTACCAGCCGCAGGTCTTTGAATTCTTGTTGACATTTACTGTGATTTTATTACTAATTGTACTGCCTGTGTTATTTCCACCAAATACACGTGCAATCATTCCACTTACAATATTCAGTGTAATGTCTCCGCTTGTGATGTTCGCATCGTTAGCTCCACCATATACATCACCAATGCCTTCCAACTCGTAACCAATACGGTTGGTTGAGCTTAGATTATTGTGGCCATCGGTGAAAATACCCGTACACCCAATTGTAATGGTTCCAGCCTTGCTGGCAGCCTGGTTACCACCACCATAGAGTTCGCCAACTCTTAACAAGCAGTCACCATCTCCTCTTTCAACATTCACGCTTAGTGTGCCAGATATGTTTCCGCTAATATTATTACCTGCAAACACGTGCTCTATAGTGCCACCCTCAATGGTCACAGATGTATTACCATTCACCGCAGCCTGCCTTCCGCCACCATAGACGTAGCCTATGCGATTACCTCCGGCAATAGTGACATCTGTGGCGTTTACAGTAGCTTGGTTACCGCCGCCATAAACTTCTCCAATGCTTATGTTATTGCCACAATGTACAGTTACTATTGGTGTGCCTGAGTATGCTGCCACATTGCCACCACCAAAGACCTGATTAATGGCATATCCACTACTGGGTTGTTGGTCTGTACCGTAAACATCAACAGTAATATCACCACTGATGGCGCCGCTCTGGTTGCTGCCGCCATAAACGCCGCCGTTAACCGAACCGCCAGTCACCACGACTGCCACATCCTGACTGCTGCGTGCCTTGTTGGCGCCACCAAAGACATTGCCACCCACGGTGCCGCCGGCCACATACACCTGGATCTTGTTCTTGGCATAGCCGTTGTTGCCGCCGCCATAAACGCTGGAGGTAGTGGTGGCCTCGTCGGCAAACACCACATTTGATGCATTGACGGTGTAGGAGTTGTTGCTTGTCGCCGCACTTCCGTAACCGGCACCGAAGATGCCATCGGAGTTGTTCTGCGTTGCATTGCCACCGAAATAGAGATTGATATTTCCGTCGGTTGCACCACCTGAGCCTTCTGTTCCATAGCATCCACCAGCCACCCAGCTGTCGAAGGTTCCACCAGTGATAATTATCCTGCGGCTGCCATATCCCGCAGAATACTGCCCGGAGCCGTATAGATAGCGATGGATAGTGCCGCCTTTCACCCGCATAATCATAATTGTCTTAGCGGCGTCAACGCCGCCGCCCGCTGTTTCTATTCCGCCAGAAATACCACCGAGAAAGTTGCCCCCAAGAACTTCAAGAGTTCTAACCGTTTGGGAAGCATGACCATTACCCGGGGATTCAAGCCCCATATAAACCTCTTTGTCGGCTGCATTAGACCCAAAGGTGCCGCTCAGAATCAACATATTCACCTTTGAGCTTGTGGAGGTGCAATAAACTCGTTGTGCTACCTCAACTACACTAGTGAAGGTAAGTTTACTATTGTCCTTATTGTTTGCTCGGTCGTAGTCGCTGCCTAATATAACATTTGCAGTGAACGCACCAGTATATCTAGTGGCACTGGATGCGCGGAACACGAATGATTCGGTGAATTGTCCACTTTCTATACGTAACGTAAATAAACTGTGAATACCTGAAGGAGAATAATCTCCATAGACAGATGTGGCGACATTATTGTTGCCATTGGCCACACCACGTCCAATCGTAAGATTAAAACTATTGCCATCTATGTATCCGCTGACAGATAGGTTCATGTTCTCAAACTTCACATCGTTGCTACATGTGTAATTTCCACTGTACGACACATTCGAGGGTGAACCACTTGATG
>JAILEU010000132.1 GCA_024697785.1 Bacteroidaceae bacterium
CCAAGGAGATTGAGGAGATCCGTGAGCTGGCCAAAGACACCTGGCATTTCTTCGACAGCCAATTCTCAGAAGACACCCATTACCTGATTCCTGACAACTACCAACTCAACCGAGAGAAACGGGCGGACTACAAGACTTCACCGACCAATATCGGATACTCCATCACCTCCATTATCTCCGCTGCCAAACTCGATTTCATCAGCCATGAAGAAGCTGTGGAACGCCTCGAGCATATCATCAGCACGGTCGAAAGACTGAAAAAATGGAACGGACATTTGTTCAATTGGTACCATATCCACACGTTGGAGGCCCTACCGAATTTCTTCATCTCGACCTGCGATAGCGGCAACTTCGTAGCCTGTCTGTACACACTGAAGGGTTTCCTTTTGGACGTCAGAGACCAGAATGAAATGGTCAGAAACTTGTTCGATCGCGTTCAGAATCTGATTGTGGAAACCGATTTCTCCAAGCTCTACAACCCCGAACTGGATGTCTTCAGCATCGGCTACGACTATGGTGCCCATGCCCTGCTACCCTATCACTACAACAACTTCGCCTCTGAGGCCCGACTCACCAGCTTCCTCACCATCGCCCAAGGCGATGCGCCCTACAAACACTGGTTCTGCCTCGACAAGACCCTCGTCCAGTACAAGCGCTACAAAGGCGTGGCCTCGTGGTACGGCACCCTCTTCGAGTATTTCATGCCGCTTATCTTCCTGCCGACTTACAAGCATACACTGATGGATGAGACGTATAGCTTCGCTGTCAGAGCCCAAAGGGCGTTTATTAAGAATACAGAATACAGAAGACAGAAGACAGAATTGCCGTGGGGAATCAGTGAGACAGCTTATAACGAGCTTGACGATGCTCAGAATTATAAATACCATGCTTTCGGTGTGCCATACCTGAAGTTCCAGAACACCACGCCCGACCGTATCGTGCTCTCGCCCTACAGCTCATTGCTCTCCATCAGCGTCAACGACCGTGCGGTCTACGACAACCTGAAGCGCTTCCGTGCCCTCGACATGTACGACGACATGGGCTTCTACGAGAGCTACGACGCCGACGACCACGTGCCGGTGCTGGCCCACTACGCCCATCACCAAGGCATGATTCTCGCCTCATTGGCCAACTACCTCGGCAACCACTGCCTACAGCGTTACTTCATGCAAGAGCCCGTGTTCAAGTCGATGGAGACCCTCCTCAAGGAGAAAGCCCAGGTGAAGCCCTATATCGACCTGAAGGTCACTCAGTACAAGCGTTACCAGTACTCCAAGGTGCAGACCGAGAGCGATGCCCGCGACTACGACGGCATCGCCAACGTGCCCGAGATTGGCGTCATCAGCAACGGCCAGTACACCGTGCTCCTCAACGACCGCGGCTCAGGATTCTCACGTTACCGCAACATCCTCATCAACCGCTACCGCAAGATCACGGCCGACCACTACGGCACCTATCTCTATATCCGCAACCTGCGCGACGACAAGCTCTGGAGCAACACCTACTCGCCCCTCGACGTGATGCCTTCGCAGTACCGTGTGAGTTTCGCGTCCGACAAAGTCAGTTACCTCCGCGTCGACGACGACATCGAGACCAAGACCGAGATCACCGTGGTGAAGGACTTCTTCGCCGAGATCAGGCGTTACACCTTCACCAACAACGGCGCTACCGACACTGACCTCGAGATCACCAGCTACGGTGAGGTGGTGATGTCCACCAAACAGACCGACGCTGGTCACCGCGTGTTCAACAGCATGAAGATCCTCAGCGAATACGACGGTGAGCACGAAGCCCTCGTCTTCAGCAAGCCCGGACAAGATGCCGTCGACAGTTGCTACTACGTCGTCCACCGCCTCTTTGTCGACTCGTCGGAGCCCCAGCATCTGGTGGAATACGAGACCTCGCGCATGCGCTTCCTCGGCCGCGGCGGCAGCATCCGTCACGCCCATGTCATCGACAACCACCGTACCTTGAGCAACACCGTCGGCACCACCCTCGACCCCATCATGAGTATGCGTCGCCGACTCCACCTCCCCGCCGGCAAGTCCGTCACCGCCTTCCTCATCACGGGATTCGCCAAGTCGAAAGACCAGATCACCCAACTGCTCGAGGCCTACAAGAGCGCCATCGACATCGAGGATGCCTTCAAGAAAGCCTCGGTGTACAACAACATGCGCACCAACATGTCGCTCCTCAAAGGCGCCCAGATGCGACTCTACAACAGCATCTCGAAGTACATCCTCCAGACGGCCACCTTCGGCGACCAACGCCAAGAGCTACTGGCCAAGAACAAGCTCTCGCAGCGCGACCTGTGGCGCTTCAGCATCAGCGGCGACCACGCCATCCTCCTCATGGAGATCGATGACATCAACAAATCAGGTTTTGCTAAAGAAATGCTCCGTGCCTTCGAATATTATAAGGTTCACGGCATGGTGCTCGACCTCGTCTTCGTCAACGACGTCCCTGGCGAGGAACACGACGGCCTCACCCACTTCATCCGCAACATGGCCAACACCGAGCACCTCTGGGCCTCGCACGAGCAAACAGGCCAGGTCTTCGTCATCGACGGCAAGAACCTCAGCGACGACGAGCGCATCCTGCTCCGCACTGTGGCCCGCGTCAGCTTCAATTGCCACGAGCGCATCGAGCAGCAGCTGCAACGTCTCGAGACCGCCAACCAGCAGTACCAAGACAAGGTGGAATACCCCGTGCTGAAGCCTAGTGCCCACCTCCACATCTGGAGCACGCTCGACTTCTACAACCAGTACGGCGGCTTCGACAACGTCGGACACGACTACGTGGTCACCAACACCAACACCCCGATGCCGTGGATCAACGTCATCGCCAACCCGCAGTTCGGCTGCATCGTCAGCTCCACCATGGCGGGCTTCACTTTCGCCCACAACGCCCAGCAGTTCAAACTCACCGGCTGGAGCAACGACATCGTGCGCGACAACGCCTCCGAGATGCTGCTCATCAACAAACAGCAGTTCGTGCCCGCCACCGCCCGCCACGGCCAAGGCTTCTCCTCGTTCGACGCCCAGTACGACGAGTTCGACGTGAAGGCCCGTGTCTTCGTGGCCTGCGACCGCATGGAGAAATACTACCAGATCAAGATTGAGAACAAGACCGACGATGCCCTGGACCTCCAGCTCGACATGGTCTACAAGCTCGTCCTCGGCACCTCCGAAGAAAACACGGCACGTTACATCTACTCCGAGTGGGACGAGGCCACGCACAGCATCCTAGCGCGCAACGTCTACCACGACCTGTACCGCAACACCCGCATACAGCTCACCGCCGTCACCGACGGTGCCGACAACCCGCCGTACGACTACTCCCTGAAGTACCCCAACCGCAAGCGCCTCGGCATGAGGGTCCACGTCCCCGCCAAGGGACAACGCGTGCTGGCCTTCGTCATCGCCGTCCTCGACGATATGGAAACCAAGCCCGGCACCTTCACCCTCGACGGCATCAACAAGGAGTACAACAACGTCATCCGTTTCTGGGACGACAAGCTCAGCGGCATCGAGGTGGAGACCCCCGACAAGTCGCTCAACTACATGCTCAACCGCTGGTACCTCTACCAAGTCTACGCCTCACGACTTTTCGCCCGTGCCGGCTTCTACCAGGTCGGCGGCGCCACTGGCTTCCGCGACCAGCTGCAGGACGTGATGAGCGTCTTGTACAGCGACCCAACCTACGCCCGTCGCCAGATCCTCGATCACGCCGCGCACCAGTTCGCCGAAGGCGACGTGCTGCACTGGTGGCATGAGAGCATGAAGTTCGGTGCCCGTACCACCTTCAGCGACGATTACCTGTGGTTAGTGTATGTCACTTATCAATATGTCCATGTAACTGGCAACTACAGTATACTTTCCGAAGAGGTCCCGTTCTGCCAAGGCGAGGCCCTGGCCCCCAACCAGACAGAACGCGGCATCAACTATACGACCTCGGAGAGCAAGGCCAGCCTCTACGAGCACTTGAAGCGCGCTATCAACCGCTCGATGGGTCGTATAGGCGTTCATGGGTTACCACTCATGGGTTGTGGCGACTGGAACGACGGCATGAGCCGTGTCGGTGCCGGTGGTCGCGGTGAGAGCGTGTGGGTGGCCTTCTTCCTCTGCGACCTCCTGCCCAAGATGGAAGAGCTCACCCAGAAGATGTCGGATGCCGACCTGAACTATATCGAAGACCTTTCGCAGTTCCGCAGCAAGCTGGTGAAGGCCTTGCAGAGCCAGGCCTGGGACGGCTACTGGTTCCTCCGTGCCTTCTTCGACAACGGTCACCCGATGGGCTCGCTCAACAACACCGAGTGCCAGATCGACCTCATCTCGCAGGCCTGGAGCATCCTCACCGACGTGGCAACGCCCGAGCAGAAGAAGAGCATCTTCCGTGAGACCGACAGCCGTCTGGTAAACCGCGAGCATGAGATCATCCAGCTGCTCACGCCGGCCTTCAAGAACTCCACCGACAACCCGGGCTACATCATGCAATACCCCGAGGGTGTCCGCGAGAACGGTGGCCAGTACACCCACGGTGCCATGTGGTACATCATGGCCCAGCTCAAGGAGGGACGCACCGACATGGCTTACTTCCTCTACTCGCTGATCAACCCGATCCACCGCACCCAGACCCTTGCCGACGTGTTGAAGTACAAGGTCGAGCCGTATTGCATCGCGGCTGACATCTACAGCAACCGTCAGCATCCCGGCCGTGGCGGCTGGACCTGGTACACCGGTTCCGCCTCATGGGCTTACAAGACCGGCATCGAGAACATCCTGGGCTTCCACAAGGAGGGCAACCGTCTCACCATCGACCCGCATGTGCCTTCTGACTGGGACGGCTTCACCATCCGTTACCGTTTCGGCACTTCGACCTACGTCATCAAGTACCAAACGCCCGCAGCGCACATCGCCCCGACGGTCATCGACCTCGTCGACGACGGACAGGAACACGATATCATCGCTTAATCCGCACCCCATCGGGGTGCTATATCGGTAGCCCAGGGCAACGCCCTGGGTTTACGGGAACCGGAATTAAAATTCGTAATGATCGTATCTCATAATGATCTCCTCCATCTTGGAAGAGAGCGCACTGACCTCCATCTTATAGGCTTGCTCGATGCATTTCTCCACGGCGATGGCTTTGCTGGAACCGTGGCCCTTGACCACCGTCTTGGAGGTACCCAACAAAACGCTGCCACCGTAGTTCTGATAGTTCATGAATTCTTTCTCCTCCATGAACATCCGTTTCATCAACAGAGCGCCGAGCTTATAAATGCCACGCGAATAGATGTCTTTCTTCAGTTTCTTCAGCAATTCGATGGCTGTGCCTTCAGTAGTTTTCACTAGCACATTGCCCGAGAAGCCGTCGCAGACCACCACATCGTAGCTCCCTGAGAGCAGATCCCGGCTCTCCATATTGCCTA
>JAILEU010000101.1 GCA_024697785.1 Bacteroidaceae bacterium
CGTCGTCCCCATCCCCATGCCCGAAGGAACAAACTGCACGGGAGGAGGCAGCTCCAGGCTGTCCGTGTCGGCTATGTCGGTTGTGCCCACCGGCTCCTGAGCCAGCAGCGTGCCGACACAGGCAACAGCCAACATCCCTAACAACGCAATCCGTTTCATTCCGAGAGACTAAGATAGACGATTGCAAAGATAGAGGATTATTTTGTGTAGCTATGTTAACGGCCGTGTAATTTTCGTTAAATGTTGGTTCCGAAAATGAAATTCAGCTGTTTTTCGTATGTTTATAACCACCCAAAAGACCAAAAAGCAGGGGAATGCGACATGCGCATCCCCTGGACGATGAAAACAAGATTTCTCGCTCCCCTTATTTCTTCTTGCCGAGGATGGAGCCGAGGATGCCCTTGGCGGCAGAGCCGAGGATGGAGCCTGCAGCACCTCCGCCGGCCTTCTTGCCCCCTACGCCGAGGGTGATGAGGATGTCGTTGAAATCGACGTCACCATCGCCGTCCTGGTCCTTGAGGATGCCGCCCAGCTTGCCAATGATGCCGGGGATGAGGCCTGTGAGGGCGCTGTTGATGCCGCCTCCCAGGTTGAGCGACGAGAGGATGTTCTTCGTGAAGAGGTTCGAAGCCAGAGCCGTTACGGGGCTGCTGGCAGCAGGAGAGGCGCCTGTGAGTAGGCCTTTGATCATGTCGATGCCACCGGGCTTGGCGGCCGTCTGCGTCAGGCTGCCGAAGATGGAGTCGGAGAGACCGTTCAGGACGGTGTTCTTGGCTTGTGAGGGCACTTCTACGCCCGTTACTGCCGATGCAACTTGCTTCGTGATGAAGTCTTGAATGTTGAATGCCATGGGATTAAATGATTAAAAGTGAATAATAAAAAAAGTATACGTTGATGTATTTGCTGAGGGAAAGCGTGCTTCAGTTCTTCATCTTGGGCCATCACTTGATGATGGGCTTCTGCTGCTCGAGCGTGGGGTGTCCGCCAGGGAAGGCGGGCCAGCCGTCGTCGCTCCAGACGATGCGGTCGAGGTTCATGGCGCGGCCTCTGTAGTTGTTCTGGCGCCAGAAGGTGTGGTAGTACATCCAGTCTTGTCCGGCATCGTCCTTGATGATTTGCGAGTTGTGGCCTGTGCCGACGAAGAGGCTGTCGGCTGTGCCGCTGAGGATGACGTTGGGGTAGTCGTGGGCAAGGAGCGATTCGCCCTCGCGTCCAACAAACGGTCCGAGGGGCTTGCGTGAACGGGCCACGAGCACATGATAGGTGCTGCGTGCACCTTCGCAGCAGCTGCCGCGTGAGGTGAAGAGGTAGCACCATCGTCCTCGGCGAATCATGTAGGCACCCTCCATGTTGTCGGCTCCGAGCTGCACGGGCTTTGCGCCCTTCTTCAGCGAGAGGCCGTCCTTGCTGAGGCGTATGCCCCATACGCCCGAGCCCTTGCCGAGGCTTCCCCAGATGAGGTATTTCTTGCCGCGGTCGATGAAGAGGTTGGGGTCGATGCTGTTCATGACGCCGATGGCCTCGAAGTCAACCAGCCGTCCGCAGTCGCGAAAGGGCCCTGTGGGGCTGTCGCTGACGGCTACGCCGCTGGCTGAGGCCACCAGGTCACCCCATACGCCAAGGGCATAGTAGAGCACATAGTGTCCATCGACATAGTTGATGTCGGGTGCCCAAAGGCGTGAGCCTTTCCGCCACGAGGGCATGCCGACGCCGGCAAAGCCGTCGCAGACGAACTCCCAGTTCACCATGTCCTTCGTCCGATAGACGGGCAGCGTGACAGAGCCGCGTGCCGAGCGGTCGCCCGTACATTCAGCCAGGCTTGATGCCGTGCAGTAGGCATAGAACCAGCCCGTCCTCGCTCGATCGTCGAGCACCGTGGGGTCGGGGCAGTTGTGAGGGATGACGGGGTTCTGGAACGTCTCCTGTGCCCAAGCCGCTTTGGGAAGAAGGCAGAGGAGCAAAAGGAGAAGAGAAAAGTGCCAGGAGGTCTTTTTCATCATAGAATCTTTTTATTTGGTGGATTTTACGATAAGGATGCGGGCATCGACGGCGGTGATGCTGTCGGCTGTGGCTATGAGCGGATTGATGTCAATCTCCTTGATTTCCGTTGCAAAACGGAGCAGGGTGGAGAGGCGGACGATGATTTCGGCATACTTCTGCTCGTTGACGCCTTGCTGGCCGCGTGTGCCGCTGATGATTTTGTACCCCTTCAGGGAGCGGATCATCGAGTAGGCTTCGGCATACGAGAGGGGGGCGAGGCCGCTGCTGACGTCCTTCAGCACCTCGACGAAGATTCCTCCCAGTCCACAGAGGACGACATGGCCGAAGCGAGGTTCATACTTGGCGCCGATGAAGAGCTCGGTGCCGCTCAGCATGGGTTGCACCATGACGCCGCGGGCATCGGGAATCTGCATGAGGCGGTCGAACTCGAAAGCGAGGTGCTCTTTGCTGCCGATGCCCAGCACCACGCCGCCCACGTCGCTCTTGTGGATGGGGCCGACGACCTTGGCCACCACGGGGAAGCCCACCTGTTCGGCAAAGCGGATGAGCTCGTCCTTGTCGGCTGAGACACACTCGGCCACCATGGGTATGCCCGCCGAGGTGAGCAGCTCGCGCACTTTGTCGGGCGGCAGGTAGCCGTCGTCCTTGACGGCATCGATGATGCCGCGTATGTGCATGATGTCCACACCGTAGAGCTCAATCTCAGGCGGAGCGGGCGAGGGCGTCCGCATAATCTGCGTCAGCGCCGTAGCCAGCGTCACCTCGTCGCTGAAGTTCACGTGTCCCTTCTTCAAGAACTCCTCCACTTCGGGCCCGGCCGTGTGGAGGCAAGGAAGGATGGGGAAGATGGGCTTCTTGCATTCGAGAATCTTCTGATGGAGGACGTCGTAGGCCTCGTAGAGGGTGACAAGTCCTGGGGTGCCGAAGATGACGAAGATTGCGTCGATATTCTTAAAGCGGTTTTCGCAGTAGTCGATGGCCAGGGCGAGGTGCTGGGGGGTGCCCGTGGCGAGGATGTCAATGGGGTTGCTGACGGCAGCACCCGGGTAGAGCTTCGACTTCAGCTCATCGACGTCGGGCCCTTCGAGCTTGGGCACGCAGAGGCCTCCCTTCGAGAGGGCATCGGTGAGCATGACGCCAGGGCCGCCGGCATGGGTGACGATGGCGAAGTTCTTCCCCTTCAGCTCGGGCAGCATGAAGATGGAGCCCACCGTGGTCAGCTCTTCGCGCGAGAAGCAACGGACGATGCCCGCCTTGCGGAAGAGAGCCTCGACGGCGCTGTCGCTGGTGGCGATGGCCCCTGTGTGGCTTGACGCGGCACGGCTGCCGCTCTCGCTCGAGCCTGCCTTGATGGCAGCTATGCGGCAGCCCTTGCGGATAAGCGAGCTGGCGTGGAAGAGCAGCTTGTCGGGGTTGGCAATATTCTCGATGTAGAGCAGCTTGACGTGCGAGTCAGTCTTCGGGTTGAAGTGCTCGTCCATGTATTGCAGGACGTCCTCGATGCCAATCTGTTTGCCGTTGCCCACGCTCCAGACGGAGTTGAACGCCAGCCCTTTGGTGACGGCCGACTCAAGGATGAAAACGGCTGTGGCCCCGCTCCCGCTGATGAAGTCGGCACCTTGGGGCGTCAGGCGGGGGATGGGCTTGGTGAAGACGCTGTGGTGGTGCGCATTCAGCAGGCCGATGCAGTTCGGGCCGATGAGGGCTGCGCCGTAGCGCTCGCAGGTGTCGAGAATCTGCTGTTCGAGGGCAGCCCCGGCTGTCGTCTCCTCGCCAAACCCCGCCGAGATGATGATGAAGGCGCGGACGCCCTTTTCTGCAGCCAGCTGTTCCACATAGCCCGGACAGGCTGCGGCTGGGACAACGAGGATGGCAAGGTCGGTAGGCGGCAGCTCCTTCGCGTCGTGGAACACCTTGATGCCCTGCACCTCGTCCTCCTTAGGGTTGATGATGCGGAGGGTACCGCTATAGTTGCCGCTGATAAGGTTGCGGACTACGGCACCGCCAGGCTTATGGGTGTTGTTCGAGCCACCCACAACAACGATGCTCTCCGGCTGAAGCAGTTGCTTGTTGAACATGGCAAGATTATTTTGTTAAGAATTAAGAGCTTTATTTAGTTAAGAGTTAAGAATTAAGAGTTAAGAAAAATAGTATTGCAAACGAAATCCGCATACAAAAGTATTGTCTGAACTCCTGAACTCCTGAACTACAGAACTCCTGAACTACAGAACTCCTGAACTCCTGAAATACAACTTTTTTCTTAACTCTTAGCTCTTAACTCATTTATTACCATGCGAACAGGGGATAGCCCTTCATGATGTCGTTGACGTGGGCACGGACACGGGTGATGACGGCCTCGTCCTCGGGGGCGTTAAGGACGGTCTCGATGAGGGCAGCAATCTCAACCATGAGGTCTTCCTTGGCTCCGCGGGTGGTAATGGCGGGGGTGCCAAGACGAATGCCGCTGGTCTGGAAAGCGCTACGGCTATCGAAGGGCACCATGTTCTTGTTGGCCGTGATGTCGGCAGCCACAAGGGCTTTCTCGGCCACCTTACCCGTAAGGTCGGGGTACTTGGGGCGCAGGTCAACGAGCATCGAGTGATTGTCCGTACCTCCGCTGACGATGTGGAAGCCTCTGCCCATCAGCTCCTCGGCCAGGCGGGCAGCATTCTTCTTCACTTGCATCTGGTAGGTCTTGAACTCGGGCTGCAGGGCTTCGCCGAAGGCGACGGCTTTGGCGGCAATGACGTGCTCCAACGGTCCGCCCTGGATGCCAGGGAATACGGCGCTGTTCAGCAGGGCCGACATCATCTTCACCTCGCCCTTCGGGGTGGTCTTGCCCCAGGGGTTGGGGAAGTCCTTGCCCATCAGGATGATGCCTCCGCGCGGTCCGCGCAAGGTCTTGTGGGTGGTGCTGGTGACGATGTGGGCATATTTGAGCGGGTTGTCGAGCAGTCCGGCGGCGATGAGTCCGGCAGGATGGGCCATGTCGATCATCAGGATGGCGCCCACCTCGTCGGCGATGTGGCGCATGCGAGCATAGTCCCATTCGCGGCTATAGGCCGAGCCGCCGCCGATGATCATCTTCGGCCGTTCGCGCAGGGCGGTCTCCTCCATCTGGTCGTAATCGACGCGTCCTGTCTCCTTATTCAGGTTATATTCGCATGCGTGATAGAGAATGCCGCTGGTGTTGACGGGCGAACCGTGCGAGAGGTGCCCGCCGTGGCTCAGGTTCAGTCCCATGAACTTGTCGCCCGGGTTGAGGCAGGCGAGGAAGACGGCGGCATTGGCCTGTGCGCCGCTGTGAGGCTGCACGTTGGCATATTCGGCGCCGAAAAGGCGGCAGACACGCTCGATGGCGAGGTTCTCGCTCTTATCGACGACCTCACAGCCGCCGTAGTAGCGCTTGGCCGGGTAGCCCTCGGCATATTTGTTGGTCATGTACGAGCCCATGGCCTCCATGACCTGATCGCTGACAAAGTTCTCTGAGGCAATCAGTTCGATGCCCTTCAGCTGACGCTGGTGTTCCTCTTCGATGAGGTTGAAGATTTCGGTGTCTCTTTTCATTATTTATATTAAAAAAGGGTTTGTAGCTGTTCTTTTTCGGCTGTAAAGGTACTGCTTTTTTCGTAAAAAAAAAGCACGAATGAGAGATAATCATAAAAAAAAACGTAAAAAGTGAGAAAAGGCTTTGGTGGTTATGGGGAAAGAACTATCTTTGCAGCCGCTGAAAATCGGAATACTCAGAGAAACTCGGAATATTCAGAATACACAGAAAAAACATTATTAACCCTTAAAACAAAAACCGTTATGGCAAAATTCATTTGTACCGTTTGCGGCTACGTCTATGAAGGCGACGAAGCCCCTGCCAAGTGCCCCCAATGCGGCGTGCCGGCATCGAAGTTCAAAAAAGTTGAGGAGAGCGAAGGCATCCAGTTCGTTCAGGAGCACGTCATCGGCGTGGCCAAGGGCTGCGACGAGGAGATGCTGAAAGACCTCCGTAACCATTTCACCGGCGAGTGCAGCGAGGTGGGCCAGTATCTGGCCATGAGCCGTCAGGCCGACCGCGAAGGCTATCCCGAGATAGCCGAGGCATTCAAGCGCTACGCCTGGGAAGAGGCCGAACATGCCGCAAAGTTCGCCGAGCTGCTGGGCGAGGTGGTCTGGGACACCAAGACGAACCTCGAGAAGCGCATGATGGCCGAGGCTGGCGCCTGCGAGGACAAGTTCCGCATCGCCAAGAACGCCAAGGCTCAGAACCTTGACGCCATCCACGACACCGTTCACGAGATGGCTAAGGACGAGGCCCGTCACGGCAAGGGCTTCGAGGGCCTCTTCAACCGCTATTTCAAGAAATAAGAGAGAACGGCGTCGGCCTTAGTAGCTTCCCCCTGTTAAAACGCCCCTGTGCAAGAGAGTTCCTGCGCAGGGGCATTTTTTTTCCCGTCAGTCAGAAAAGGGCAGTTATAGGGCAGCAGACCAGAAGAAGCAGTCGGGGAAGTCGGCTGCGGTCAGAGGGTAGGGGGCAGCGAGCGGGAACAACCCGTAGAGTGCCGAGCCCGAGCCGCTCATGGAGGCATACGTGGCGCCGGCCTCATAAAGTCTCTGCTTGATGGATGCCAACTCGGGGTGGAGGGGGAAGACGCTCCGCTCGAAGTCGTTGGTGAGGCGGGCAGGCGGGATAGCAGACAAATCAACACGTTGGATGAGGTCTTCCTCATCTTGCCCGCATGTTGTTTTGCTGTCTTGCCTGATGCCGGACCGGAAATCTTCGTCAATTCGGCTGAACGCCTCTTTGGTAGAGACAAAGACGGGAGGCTTGACGACGACAATCCTATATCCTTTTAAATCGATAGCAACGGGCGAGAAGATGTTGCCCGTGCCCGTGGCGCGGACGGCCGTGTTGCGGACGAAGAAGGGGCAGTCGGCACCCAGCGTGGCCGAGAGGGCCTCCAGACGGTCGTCCGTGAGGCCGAGGGCGAACATCGTGTTTAGCAGGCGCAGCATGAAGGTGGCGTCGGCCGAGCCTCCGCCCAGTCCGGCACCCGAGGGGATATGCTTGTAGAGCCACACCTCAACCGGCGGCATGTCGGGAAAGTCCGCTTTCAGCCGCCGGTAGGCGCGCACAACGAGGTTGTCTTCTACCGCTCCCCCCAGCTCTGCTCCCACAAGGTGCAGCTTAATGTCGGTTTGTGGGTTTGTGGAATCGTTGACCTGTTGACCTATTGACATCGGCACCACCTCAAGCGAGTCGCAGAGGGGGATGGGGTAGAAGATGGTGTCAAGGTCGTGGTAGCCGTCAGGCCGGCGGCCTGTGACGCGCAGACCGATATTGATTTTGGCATTGGGAAAGACAATCATAGGATTTTTTTGTTTAACGTTTAAGGTTTTATGTTTATTGTTTAACGTTTAACGTTTAAAGAACATGTCCTTTGATTTTGGTTTAACGTTTAATGTTTAACGCTTAACGAACACGTCCTCTGATTTAGGTTTAACATTCACGTTGCGTCGCAGACAAGCGCCTTTGGCGCACTTAGGAATTGGGCGTTAGAGGGTATCGATTGGGTCTTGTCCCGCAAAGGTACAACTTTTTCACAAAACGAGCCAACGATTGTGGAAACAATGTGGAAAAATAATTCGCAAGCCGTTTCGTCGCGTCGCGATTTATCCCTACTTTTGCAGCCGCAAAAAAACAATAGTTCCCGTAACCCCTAAACTCTAACCCAGAATAATGCCAACATCCTCCCCCCGCACCACCACACGAAAGCGTCCCGTCGAATCGCGTCAGATGGACGACTATGGCCACCTTCAGCCCCAGGCTCCTGAGCTGGAGCGCGCCGTGCTGGGCGCCCTTATGATTGAAAGCGATGCCTATGCCCGCGTCGGCGAGCTGCTGAAGCCCGAGTCGTTCTACGAGGTTCGCAACCAGAAGGTTTTCCAGGCCATCCAAATGCTGGCCTTCAACGAAGATCCTGTCGATATCCTTACTGTCACCGAGCAGCTGCGCCGCATGGGCGAGCTGGAGAACATCGGCGGCCCGCTCTACATCTCACAGCTTGCCGGCAGCATGGTGTCGTCGGCTCACATTGAGAAGCACGCTAAGATTATTGCCCAGAAATCGCTGGCGCGTCAGCTCATCACCTTCTCGAGCGAGGTGCAGGCCGACGCTTTTGACGACACGCGCGATGTCGATGAGCTCATGCAGAACGCCGAGGCCGAGCTGTTCAAGATTTCGCAGCAGAACCTGCGCAAGGACTACGTGCAGATCAGCAGCGTGGTCGAGCAGGCCGTCGAGCAGCTGAAAAAGGCCGCCGCCAACCAGTCCGGCCTCACGGGCCTCGCGTCGGGCTACTTCGACCTCGACAAGATGACCAGCGGCTGGCAGAAGTCCGACCTCATCATCATCGCCGCACGCCCTGCGATGGGCAAGACCGCCTTCGTCCTCTCCATGGCCAAGAACATAGCCGTCAACAACAAGCAGCCTATCGCCCTCTTCTCGCTCGAAATGAGCAACGTGCAGCTCGTCAACCGTCTCATCAGCAACGTGTGCGAAATCAGCGGCGACAAGATCAAGAGCGGCCAGCTGGT
>JAILEU010000163.1 GCA_024697785.1 Bacteroidaceae bacterium
CGTAACCAACTAAGGTATTGAGCGTTATCCCAGGTAGGTGTTTGTCAAACACCTACCTAACACCTACCCAACACCTACCTAACACCTACCTACAAAGAGCAAACAAGGTGATTCAAGTATGGGAAATTCATAAAAGTGGCTCGAGAGTAGCCCTACGTGTAATTATCTTGGAGCTATGAGAGCATAAGGGAAGACGCGAATGCCAAAGTCTCTACATTTTGGCTGCGCACAACATGATAAGATGAAAGCAGATTGTGTCACGCGGAGGGGCAAAAATGGGCTAATGATACCTGAAAAAGGCAACAGATAAGGCAGAAGTCATACTGAAGTCAGGTAGGTGTTAGGTAGGTGTTAGGTAGGTGTTTGACAAACACCTACCTAATCTAACACCCTACAGAACAATTCATTGTGCGGATTTAGGTAGGTGTTAGCCCTTTTTTCGAAAAAACTTTATTTCAGAATGGGTTGACAATATTTTGACGGGCGTCAGGAAGGGAAGAGGTTTTTACGATTGCGTTGGCGTCGTAGCGTTAAGGGCTGCCACCATAGCCTAATGCGTTGGCGCCGTAGCGTAATGCGTTGGCGTCGTAGCGTAATGCGTTGGCGTCGTAGCGTAATGCGTTGCCATCGTAACGTTATGGGCTATTCGCCCGGTTTCAAACGTGTCCTGTGCTGGCAGAATAGATATGGATGAATTTCTGCCTTTCAGGGCACTCCTTCAAGGCGATTACGTGACAAATCTAGCCTGCGCTTGCTCAGTCCGTGGAGAGTCTGATGTCAGCAGATGAGGCTCCTACCATCACTTTAGGCAGGCCGTCGGGAACGATGAAGCGGCTCTGGCTTTCGCTCCAGTAGCGGAGATCCTCACGCCGCAGGCTGATGGTGACGCGGCGGCTCTCGCCTCGCTTCAGGTGGATGCGCTGGAAGCCGCGAAGCTCCTTCTGCGGCGATTTCCCCTCGTAGTCGGCAAGGCGCGTATAGACCTGTGCCACCTCGTCGCCGTCGTAGCGGCCGGTGTTCTTGAGCGTGAAGGAGACATCGACAGTCTCGCCACAGTCGTCGACCTTCAGGGCGGAGTAGCGGAACTGGGTGTAGCTGAGGCCGTAGCCGAAGGGATAGAGGACAGGGCCTTCGAAGTATTTGTAGGTGCGCTTGGTGATGTCGTAGTCGTTGAACGGCGGCAGGTCGTCGAGGCTTCGATAGAACGTCAGCGGCAGGCGTCCGGCGGGGTTGTTCTCACCAAAGAGCGTTTCGGCGACAGCCGTCCCGCCCTTCTCGCCGGCATACCAGACATCGACGATGGCCGGCAGGTTGTCCTGCTCCCACAGCAGGGAGAGCGAGCTGCCTGCTACAAGAACCAGCACGACGTTGGGGTTGATGCTGCGGAGTTCGTGGAGGAAGTCCTGCTGGTCCTGCGGCAGTCCGATGGAAGAGCGGTCCTGCCCCTCGCGCTCGATGGTCTTGTTGATGCCCATGACGGCCACCACGGCGTCACATTCGCGTGCCAGCCGCCAGGCATCGTTGTGAAGCGCTTTCCAGGCCTTCTTCTCCATGCTGGGAATTTTCCAGAAGAGCCGTGCGTGGGGCACTTCCCAGTCGCCGTGATAGAACTCGACCTGCAGGGCATAGTCGTGGCCGGCCTCCAGACGTACGGTAGAGCTGGTGGCGTGAATGGGCGTCTCGCCCCAGTTGCCGAAGAGCGGCTTGCCGTCGATGGAGAGGCGGAATCCATTCTTCGCCTCGAAATGAAGGACGTAGTCGCCCGTGACGGGCGGGCGCAGGGTGCCCGTCCAGCGGATGCTGATCGGCGACTCGGGCACAAAGGGATCGGGAGCCTGGGCCCCTGGGTCGAAGTTGATCCATTCCTCCTTTCGCACAACGGACTCGCCCTTGAGCGAGGTGCCGCGGTAATACTCGGCCTTCAGCCCGTCGGGGAAGTACTCGGGAGCGATGAGCTCACGGTCGTCGCTGACCGACTTCCAGGGGGCGTACTGGACGGCAATCTTCCTCTTAGCCGCCAGCTCGCTTATACCTTGTAAGATAGAGACAGGGGCAGAGGCGGGCGCGCCGCTGTAGTCGCCAAACTCGCAGGAGGCGGCGTTGATGCCCACGACGGCGAGCGACTTCACGCGTCCCGGCTTGAGGGGCAGGAAACTACGGTCGTTCTTCAGCAGGACGATGGCCTGCCGGGCCGCCTCCAGCGCCAGCTGCTGATGCTCGTCCGAGCCAATGACCGATGGCGGAATCTGCGTGTAGGGGCAGCTCTCGGGCTTGTCGAAGAACCCGAGGCGCATGCGGGCCGTCAGCACGCGGCGTGCCGCACGGTCGATGTCCTCGTCGCTGACCATGCCCATGCGGTAGGCGTTCAGCAGCGGCTCGGTATAGACGTCGTCGCCACACTCGAGGTCGAGTCCGGCCTTGAGCGCCAGCGTGGCGGCGGTCTCTTTCTCGCGGACGAAATGATGGCCCGAGCGTATCAGGTCCACCGCGCCGCAGTCCGACACCACGTAGCCCTGAAAGCCCCAGTCGTCGCGCAGCACCTTGGTAAGCAGCCAGGGGCTGGCGGTACAGGGGATGCCGTTGATGGCGTTGTAGGCCGACATGATCGAGGCAGCCTTCCCGCGACGGACGAGAGCCTCGAAGGCGGGGAGGTAGTATTCGCGGAGCTGCTTCTCGGAGGTCTGCATGTTACATTCGAAGCGGTTATGCTCCTCGTTGTTGCCGGCAAAATGCTTGGGGGTGGAGACGGCTTTCAGGTAACGGGGGTCGTCGCCCTGCAGTCCGCGTACGAAGGCTGTGCCCATCTCGCCTGCCAGGAATGGATCCTCGCCGTAGGTCTCGGGGGTACGTCCCCAGCGCGGGTCGCGGGCCATATTCACCGTGGGCGACCAGAAGGTGAGCAAGTCGCTGAACTGGTGCGTCTGAAGCCGTCCCTGCTCGAGTTGGTTCCAGCGGGCACGACTCTCGTCGGAGATGGCCGAAGAGACGCGTTGCATCAGTTCGGGGTTCCACATGGCTGCAAGACCGATGGCCTGGGGGAAGACGGTAAAGCGTCCCGGCCTGACGATGCCGTGGAGGGCCTCGTTGCCATGATAGTATTTGGGAAATCCCAGCCGTTTATTCTCGGGCGAGGTGGCGCGCAGGAGGTCGATTTTCTCATTCACGGTCATGCGCTGAAGGAGGTCTTCGACACGCTGTTCGATGGGTAGGCTCTCATCGCGGAAGGGCTGGGCGACAGCCTCTAACGGAAGGAGGAACAGCAGAACGAGGAACAGGGACGGGCGAAAGGGATGGTGCTTGGACCCTAAATAGAGGGAATTGAGCGGATGTTTTTCCATGGTTTTATTTTGACTTTTTTGTTTTCTGCGGGGATGATTTATAAGCATCGGGGCAAAGATACGAAATAAATCTTCACTCCGGTAGGGTTTTCTGTCTTTTTTATCTTGTCCGTAAGGAAATGAGAAAAAAAGGTGTGAAACGGGGAGAAAAATGGGGAAAGCGCTGAAAGAAAATGAAAAAGGGGCGCTTCGCAGCGACCCTTTTCGGTGAATCTTAACCTAAACTTGTAATGTCTTCTATTATTGACGCCGCAAAGTTTATGTTTTTTTGTGTAATTAGAAAATGTTTTACTATGTTTTTAAGAAAGATTTTTAGTTTTTTAAGATTCTTTATACAAAAAGAGGCGTTTTTGATGGTTTTCTTTGAACAAATGTGTGGGCTCGGAGCGGACGGAGCAGCTGAAGCGAATGGGTCTCTAAGGAATAATGAGTCGCGAGGGACGAAGACAACGTCAAAATTGCAAATAAATTTGCATTATCGCTCGGCTCACCCTATCTTTAATCCCCCTTCGGGGGCTTTTAGATAGGCGGCGGCTCGGATAATTGCAAATAAATTTGCATTATCGCTCGCCTTGCACTATCTTTGTCACAATTTTGCAGAAAAGCGCTATGATAGATGAGGTAATTGCTTATAACAAGTCGTTTGTGGCTTCGAAGGGTTATGAGAAATATGTGACGGACAAGTATCCTGACAAGAAGCTGGCCGTGCTGTCGTGTATGGACACACGGCTGACCGAGTTGTTGCCGGCGGCTCTTGGCCTGAAGAATGGTGATGCAAAAATCATCAAGAATGCCGGAGGACTGGTGCTCACGCCTTTCGACTCCGCCATGCGCAGCCTCATCATCGCCATCTACGAGCTCGGGGTGGAAGAGGTGATGGTGGTCGCCCACACCCATTGTGGGGCATGCCACATGAGCTTCGCCCATTTCGAGAAGGAAATGGTGAGCCGGGGCGTGACGGAGGAGACACTTGACACCATCCGCCGTTGCGGCATCGACCTCGACGGCTGGCTCGAAGGCTTCAAGGACACGCCCGAGTCGGTCCGCAAAACGGTGAACACCATAAAGACGCATCCCCTGATGCCCAAGGACGTGGTGGTGCGCGGATTCATCATCGACTCCGTGACAGGAGAACTGGAAGAAATAAAATAGGTGCGTTGCCCCGTTTGGAAGCATGAAGAAACTGTTTATTGAGACCTACGGCTGCCAGATGAACGTGGCCGACAGCGAGGTGGTAGCCTCCATCATGCAGATGGCTGGCTATGAGGTGTGCGACAGGCTGGACGAGGCCGACGCCGTGTTCCTCAACACCTGCTCCATCCGCGACAACGCCGAGCAGCGCATCTGGGGGCGTCTGGAAAACCTGAACGCCCTGCGCAAGCAGAAGAAAGGGCTCATCATCGGGGTGCTGGGCTGCATGGCCGAACGCGTGAAGGACGACCTCATCGCCAACCACCACGTGAACCTTGTGGCCGGGCCCGACGCCTATCTCGACCTGCCGGAGCTGATCAGCCAGGCAGAGGTGAACGGCAAGGCCATCAACACCGAGCTCTCGACAACGGAAACCTACCGCGACATCCTCCCCGCCCGCATCTGCACGGGCAAGGTGTCAGGCTACGTCTCCATCATGCGAGGCTGCAACAACTTCTGCCACTACTGCATCGTGCCCTACACCCGCGGACGCGAACGCAGCCGCGACGTGGAGAGCATACTGGCCGAAGTGAAAGACCTGCAGGCAAAAGGCTTCAAGGAGGTGACCCTGCTGGGACAGAACGTCAACAGCTACCTATATAATAAGGAGGAGTTCAGGAGTTCAGGAGTGCAGGAGTGCAGGAGTTCAGGAGTTCAGGAGTTCAGGAGTTCAGGAGTTCAGGAGTGCAGGAATGGAGTGCAGGAATGGAGTGCAGGAGTTCAGGAGTTCAGGAGTTCAGACAATAGTAACCCCTCTGCCCTAACCACTAACCCCTCAGACAGCGTCTCCTTCCCCGAGCTGCTGAGAATGGTGGCGGAGGCGGTGCCCGACATGAGAGTGCGCTTCACCACCAGCCACCCGAAGGACATGAGCGACGAGACGTTACAGGTCATAGCCGAGATGCCCAACGTCTGCAAGCACATCCATCTGCCGGTGCAGAGCGGCAGCTCGCGCATCCTGAAGCTGATGAACCGCAAATACACGCGTGAGTGGTATCTGGAGCGCGTCGAGGCCATCCGTCGCATCATCCCCGACTGCGGCCTCAGCACCGATGTCTTCTGCGGCTACCACTCCGAGACGGAGGAGGACCATCAGGAGACGCTGTCGCTGATGAGGCTTTGCGCCTTCGACTCGGCGTTTATGTTCAAGTACAGCGAACGCCCGGGCACCTATGCCAGCCGCCATCTGCCCGACGACGTCCCCGAGGAGACAAAGCTGCGCCGCCTGAACGAGATCATCGCCCTGCAGAACGAGCTCTCGGCCGAGAGCAACCGCCGCTCTGTGGGGAAGACCTATCAGGTGCTGGTGGAAGGCTTCTCGAAGCGTTCGCGCGACCAGCTGTGCGGCCGCACGGAGCAGAACAAGATGGTGGTCTTCGACAAAGGCAACCACCACATCGGCGACTTCGTCAACGTCCGCATCACCGGCAGCAGCTCAGCCACCCTGCTGGGAGAAGAGGTACATTCATAGTTAAATTTTCTATTTGACGATCCTATATTATTTACTATTTGACGATTTACTATTTACTATTTATTTTCAATTTAGTTATTTTTCAAATTCACTTTGCATCGTACCCCAAATAACCAAATAATCCAATCGTAAATCGATCGTAAATCGTCAAATCGTAAATAAATTAAATAGTAAATATCTTAATTCTTAACTAAATAAACATAAAATTGCGCCGAAGGCGCGTAACCGACAATGAAAAAACAGATTTTGCACTTGACGTTGCTGCTGGCCCTTGTGATGGTCGTAGCCTCGTGTGGGAAGAAGTATTCCTACGAAACCGTAGCGGGCGACCCGATGAACACCCGCATCTACACCCTCGACAATGGCCTGAAGGTCTATCTGACCGTCAACAAAGACGCTCCCCGCATCCAGGCCCATATCCCCGTCCGCGTGGGCGGCAAGAACGACCCTGCCGAGACCACCGGCCTAAGCCACTACCTGGAACACCTGATGTTCAAGGGCACCACCCACTTCGGAACCCAGAACTACGAGGCTGAGCGCCCCCTGCTCGACCAGATTACCGACCTCTATGAGGTCTATCGCAAGACCACCGACCCTGACCGCCGTCGCGCCATCTATCACCAGATTGACAGCATCAGCTACGAGGCCAGCAAGATTGCCATCCCCAACGAGTACGACAAGCTGATGGCCGCCATCGGCGCCGAGGGCACCAACGCCTACACCTCGTACGACGTCACCTGCTACACCGAGGACATCCCCTCGAACCAGATTGAGAACTGGGCGAAGGTGCAGAGCGACCGCTTCAAGAACATGGTCATCCGCGGCTTCCACACCGAGCTCGAGGCCGTCTATGAGGAGAAGAACATCAGCATGGCCGACGACCAGGAGAAGGTCATCGACAGCCTTTTCGCCGGCCTCTTCCGCAACCATCCCTACGGCAAGCAGAGCATCATCGGCACACAGGACCACCTGAAGAACCCCAGCATCGTCAACATCAAGAACCACTTCAGCAACTGGTACGTGCCCAACAACATCGCCATCTGCATGAGCGGCGACTTCGACCCCGACAAGACCATCCGCATCATCGACCGTTACTTCGGCGACATGCAGCCCAACGAGCACATCGTCCGTCCCACCTTCGCGCCTGAGAAGGAGATCACCGCTCCCGTCGTCAAGACCGTCGTGGGCCAGCAGGCTGAGAACCTCTGGCTGGGCTGGCGCATGCCCGGCGGAGGCGACAAGGATGCCCCCATGGTGGAGCTGCTGGGCGAGCTGCTCTACAACGGCCAGGCCGGACTCATCGACCTCGACCTCATGCAGGAACAGAAGGTGCTTGCCGCCCAATGCTTCCCCTACACCCTCAGCGACTATACAGCCTTCATGTTGATTGCCTATCCCAAGGAGGGGCAGACGCTCGACGAGGCTCGCGACCTGCTGCTGGGCGAGGTGGAGAAACTGCGCAAGGGCGACTTCGACGAGAAACTGCTCCACGCCATCGCCGCCAACAAGAAACTGGAGCAGCAGCGCGGCCTCGAGCAGAACCGCAGCCGCGTCAGCCAGCTCGTCGATGCCTTCGTCAACGGTCAGGAGTGGAGCGACGTCGTCAGCTACTACGACCGCATGGCTGCCTATACGAAACAGGACGTCATGGCCTTCGCCAACCGCTACCTGAAACCCAACGCCTACACCCTCATCTATAAGCTGCAGGGCGTCGATACCGACCGCAAGACCATCGAGAAGCCTGCCATCACCCCCATCTTCACCAACCGCGACACCGTCAGCGCCTTCCTTGCCGAGGTACAGAACACCACCGTTGCCCCCATCGAGCCCGTCTATGTCGATTTCGCCAAGGAACTGACACACGGCAAGGTCGAAGGCATGGAAACGCTCTATAAGAAGAACGACGTGAACGACATTTTCAACGTGCAGTACGTCTGGGAGTTCGGCAACTATGCCGACCCGCTGCTGGTTACCGCTGCCGGCTATGCCGACTACCTCGGCACCTCCGACATGACGGCTGCCGAGCTGAAGCAGGCGCTCTACAACATCGCCTGCAGCATGTCGTTCCGCGTGGCCGACCGCCGCACCACCCTCTCCATCAGCGGCCTGCAGGAGTACATGCCCCAGGCCCTGGCACTCGTCGAGCGCTTCGTGGCCGACATGCAGCCCGACGAGACCGTGCTGGGAGCCTATAAGGCCGACATGATCCGCAGCCGCATGGTCAACAAGACCAACCAGCGCGCTAACTTCACCGCCCTGCGCCAGTACGTCCTCTACGGCCCGGGCAGCCCCGCCACGCGCTCGCTCTCCAACGAGGAGGTGATGGCGCTCGACGGCAGCCAGCTAACCGCCCGCCTCCGTGCCCTCGCCGGCATGAAGCATCGCGTCATCTACTACGGCCCTGCCACCGCCGACGAGGCCTTCAAGCAAATCGCCGCGTGCCACCACGCCGGCACGGCCGACGTCCCCGCGAACGAGCCCGCACCCCTGCAGAAGACCGATGAAAACGTGGTTTACATCGCTCCCTTCGTGGCCAACAACACCTATCTCTATGGCATCACCAACATGGGCGCGCCCTTCGACCTCGCCAAGCACCCCACCGTCGAGCTCTTCAACGAATACTTCGGCAGCGGCATGAACGGCATCGTCTTCCAGGAAATGCGCGAAGCCCGCGGCCTGGCCTACAGCGCCTCGGCTTACGACTCAGAGCCCTCCGTAGCCGACGAGACCGAGTTCTTCGGCCGCTACATCATTACCCAGAACGACAAGATGATCGACGCCCTCACCCACTTCGAGGAGATTACGGACAACATGCCCGCCTCTGAAGCTGCCTTCGCCATCGCCAAGGAGGGTCTCATCGCCCAGCTGCGCACCCAGCGCTACACGGGCCAGAACGTCCTCCGCTACTGGCAGAGCCTGCAGGATCGCGGTCTCGACACCGACATCCGTCGCGACGTCTTCAACAAGGTGCAGGACATGACGCTTGCCGACGTCACCCGCTACCAACAGCAGAACATCAAGGGCCGCACCTACCACACCTGCGTGCTGGGTGACGAGAGCCAGCTCGACATGGACGCCCTCGCCCGCTGGGGCCGCATCGTCCGCCTCACCACCGAAGAGATTTTTGGATACTGAGGCGCCTTTGCGCAATTGATAATTGATAATTGGAAATTGATAATTATCCATTGTCCATTGTCAAATAACGAAGTTATCATGGTCGTTAAACGTTAAACCTTAAACGTTAAACCCAATCATTAAAATACCCCTATGTCTATCATTTCCGTTTTGAAACTCTTAGGCTGTCTTGCCCTGTTGATGTACGGCATGAAGGTGATGAGCGAGTCGCTCCAGAAACTTGCCGGCGGACATCTGCGTAACATCATGGGCGCCATGACGCGCAACCGCTTCACCGGCCTGCTGACGGGAACGTTCGTAACCGCAGCCGTACAGTCATCCACGGCAACCACCGTGCTCACCGTCAGCTTCGTCAACGCCGGGCTGCTCACGCTGGCACAGGCCATCTCCGTCATCATGGGTGCCAACATCGGAACGACCGTTACCGCATGGCTGATGGCGTTCTTCGGCTTCTCTATCGACATGAGCAATTTTGCGTGGCCCATCTTCCTCATCGGCATCATCCTGCTGTTCCAGAAGAAAAACACAGGCAAATCTGTCGGCGAGTTCCTGTTCGGCTTTGCCTTCCTGTTTTTCGCCCTTGCCACGCTGCGCATGAACGCTGCCGAGATGGATCTGTCGCACAACGAGGCTGTGATAGGCTTCTTCTCGTCGTTCGACCCCGACAGCATCTGGACCACGCTGCTCTTCCTCCTTATCGGCGGCGTGCTCACGATGTGTGTCCAGTCGTCAGCCGCCATCATGGCCATCACCATGCTGCTCTGCTCGGCAGGCGTCATGCCCATCTATCAGGGCATCGCCCTGGTGATGGGCGAGAACATCGGCACCACCATCACGTCAAACGTCGCAGCCCTCTCCGCCAGCACCCAGGCTCGCCGCGCTGCCCTCACCCACCTCATCTTCAACGTCTTCGGCGTCGTGTGGGTGCTCTGCATCTTCCGTCCGTTCATCAACATGGTCTGCTCGCTGGTCGGTTTCGACCCCCTCTACGTCCCCACGACAGAGGCCGACATCGCCCGCAACAGCACGATGGTCAACTACGCCCTCTGCGCCTTCCACACCTGCTTCAACCTCTGCAACGTCCTCATCCTCATTTGGTTCATACCCCAGCTGGAGCGCATCGTCTGCCGGCTCATCAAGGGCAAGGAAGACGACGAGGACACCCGTCTGCGTTACATCTCCGCCGGTATGCTCAGCACAGCCGAGCTGTCGCTGCTCGAGGCACGCAAGGAAATCAACCTCTTTGCCCAGCGCATCCAGCGTATGTTCAGTTTCCTGCCCCAGCTGCTCCACATGACGGACGAAGACGAATTCTCCAAGCTCTTCTCGCGCATCGAGAAGTACGAAGGCATATCGGACAACATGGAGATTGAGATTGCCAACTACCTGAACAAGGTGTCTGAAGGGCGTCTGAGCCCCGAGAGTAAGCTCGACATCCGCAGCATGCTGCGCGAGATATCCGAGATAGAGAGCATTGGCGACAGCTGCTACAACATGGCGCGCGCCGTCAACCGCAAGTTCCAGTCCACCGAGGATTTCACCCCCGAACAGTATCGGCACATCGACCACATGTTCACCCTCTGCGACCGCGCCCTGACGCAGATGACCGCCCTGCTGGACGACAAGACCGGCACCGTCGATCCCGTGCAGAGCCTCAACACCGAGAATGAAATCAACAACTACCGCACCAGCCTGAAGGAAAAGAACATCGTCGATGTGGGCGAACAGAAATACGACTATCAGATGGGCGTCCACTACATGGACATCGTCAGCGAGTGCGAGAAGCTGGGCGACTACGCCATCAACGTCGTCGAAGCCCACGCCCATGTCCGCCTCACCACCTGAGGTAACTAGTAACTAGGTAGTAAAAAGGGCGGTTGTTCCGCCCTTTTTACTACCTATAAATAATTATGCACTTCTTGCAATATTCAATTATTTAACAAAGGTTGAATTTCATTCTTCGTTTTCTCGCCATGGCAGAGCTGATGCAAGCATCGCTCTGCTCATTTGGCTTAACGAAAACGTTGAATTTCATCCTTCGTTTTCCCACCATGCCAAAGCTAAAGCAAGCTATGCTTTGGTCATTTGACTTCGTCTTATCTTGTCGCGACTCTGCAAAATGAGCAAGCTCTTTTGCTCTCGCTGCTCCAAGATTTGGCTTTACGAAAACGTTCCCGCCTGCTTTTTCATCGCGCGCGTCGCAAGCCGCATACCCCATAGGGCAATGGGCAGGGTCAGCAGGAGAACGACTATCAGCATAGGAATATTGTCAATGACCGGCCTCATGAGCCCGTCGTATCCTGCAGGCATTTCCTCCACTGCAGCAGCAAGCGAACCCTCTGTATCCGTCCACCAATGGAGGGTGTAGGCGAAAAACGAGAAGGCAAACGGAACGAAACTCCAGCGGACACCTTTCAGCGTATCATAGCCACAGAGCCTGCGGATGACTTCAGCAAGAATAGTCAAAACTACTATCCCGATGACAAAAGCCACATCTGCTTCACCAGCCAACAGAAACAAGACTAAAATGAATCCATTCAGGGCTGTCGCTGCGCCGAAACCGCGGATCGTCGTGCAGGTATAGAGATAGATGAATGCGAATATCAGCGGCAGAACCGCGCCGACATACGCATAACAGGCGGGATGAATGGCTCCGCTGGAAGCTCCGAGAATAAACGTGGCAAGATAGGCAATTGCCATAAGGGAAACTCTAATTACTGACTTCATAAGGTTACTTTTTAAAGGTTAATAATCATTTCGGCAGCAAAGGTACGCACATTCATGCCACCCGACAATACCAAAAAATAATGATTTTTTTCCAAATCGCCAATATCCTTTCGCCCGCCCCGCGACAAACTGAGAGGATAAAAAAAAAGAGACGTCACCTTGTGACATCTCTACCATACGACCCATACGATGCAGGGGAGCGCTACTGCACAACGCTATCCTATGCTCTTTTTCGTCAGAAGGAACGCAAAGGCTATGCATATCACTCCTGTCACAGCCAGATAGGCAAAGCACAAGGGAAGGGGTATTTCCGGGGGTGTACCGTCCATGCCCGAAAGTGCCACGACAAGCAGGGGATGGCAGGCGCCGATGAGAAACACCACGGGAATGACGGCCAGCCAAGGACTGTAGCCAGCATCGCGCAGACGGCGAGACGCTGTTGCCAGCGTGGGCAGCAGGCTGAAAAGGAGAAACAGCCCCAGCAGCACCATCAAGGGATAGATGATGTAGCCGAGCCAGTTTAGCGGGTTGTCTGGTGTATCGGGGCCTGCAGCGCTGCGGATGAGCGCCAACATTGCCGCTACTCCGAACAGCACTCCCGCCACCACAGCCACGAACAGCACCCAGTACCAGAACTCACTTTGCGAGGCTCTGCCGCGAAAACAGACATACTTGCGAAGGCAGGTCCTTACGTTTGTCCAAATGGGATTCATATTGTTTATCGTTTTTCGTTATTTACTCAAAAGGTAGCCATAGACATTGCCGGAGGATGGGGTGTTGTCGGGATTCATGCGTAGATTGAGACGTGTGACGACAAGGACGTAGGTGGAGTCGGCGCTATAGCACAGCAGAGGGGTGGTTTTTTCGGCATCTATCGTACAAGAAAGAATCTGATTTTTGCCGATGAAAAGGGGGATTTTTGCTGAATCGTCGGCGTTGGGCTGTTCTATCCAGAAACCATCCGGCGTGACCTGCACAGCGTCCTCTCCCTCCGTTTTGAGATAGGTATATATTTCGTCGTGGAACTGCACGTAGCCCTCGGGCAGCGCAAAGGGGCCCTTCGCTGAGTAGTCTATGGTTGACAGCTCGTCATGCTCGGCATCGGTGGGCGAGGCGAAGGGGTACATGTGCTTCACGCTTGTCAGGTCGGCCACGCTACGGCGGTCGGTATCCAACAGGAAGTCCAACTCGTCCCACACCTGCTTCCGGCAGCTGTCGTCGAGCGACGTGATCCAGGCGCCCATAGCTTCGTCGTCCATTGGAAGAGTGATGGGGAGCGTGTTCTCCACAAGACGGTCGAGATTGTGCCGACGAACGCGGAGGCTAATGGAGGTGAAGTTGACGGGAAGTAAGGACGTCAGCAGGAACACCGCTGCCAACGACGTCATTATCCAACGGATACGCCGTGCCCTACCGACGACAAGCCCTATGCAGACGGCATAGCACCAGAGGTTAAACGTCAGCAGATAGAGGCGCAGGGGCGTGATGCCGTAGTCGCTCAGGCGGCGTGCGATGCCCACCGTCATCAACAGCAGCAGCGGCAGGATGAGCACAGGCAGCCAACGGACAATCCAACGTTCGAACGGTTTGGCTTCGCCACTACGCATGACGGGATAGAGGCCAAGCTCCACGACAACACATCCCGCCATCAACGCCGACACCAGCCACCCCACACCGCCGTTGGGCAGCTCCCAGCGGATGAGGATGCGAAAGCCATAGACGTACAGGACTATCAGATAGAGCGCCAGTAACGGCACGAACAGATAGCGGATAACGAAAATGAGATACTTAGAGATGACTGCCATGCCGTCGTGCTTCTCGTCACCTTCGGGGATGCGTGCCAAAAAGAGCAGCACGGGGGTAGTAAGCAGGGCGATGACGACGAATGTAAGATACCAATGTTCACTAACCTGCAGCCCGAACAATTCCTCCAATGACCGGATGAGCGCCAGCAGTCCTGCCGTCAATATGCCGCCCGTCAGGAAGCTGATGCAGAACCACAGGAACGTGCGCCAGGTGAAGTTCCACACGGGCAGATCGTCCTTTTCGCGGAAGAACGGCGCATAAAAGAAAGCTACTGCCAACGCAACCATCAGCGACAGCCGCGCCACCAATGCCCCCGTCCGTTCGAAAGCATCGGGATGAGCCATCAGCCAAACCACGTCCGCCATCAACAGCAAGTGAGCCACAAGGGTAACCCAGCGGTACAGCGGCGGGCGCCGGACTTCCTCACCCCACAGCCTCAGCGTCGTAGCCAGCACAACAGCCATGCCTAACCCATAGAAAAGGGCTGCCCGCTGCTCGGACGACATCAAAAACGCCGGATTGCTGTCGGAGGGCGCTTTCGCCCAGCAGAGCCAGACAGCGTATACCGTCAACAGCACCAGCCAGATAACCGCCAGCGGGAATCGCCGCCACACGTTCTGCACCGTGTCCTTCATGAACAACGTCTTCAGCAGACGAGCGCCTGCCCTTTCCTCCCAGAACACGCCCTGCACCTCGCGGGGCAGCTTGGCTTTCATCCTGTGCTTACGGACGCGCACGGCCTCCTCGGACACCGACAGGCAGTCGGCCATCGCGCTGGCTGGGCATTGCAGAGCCGAGAGGAGGCAGAGCTCCACATCCTCGTCGGTGAGCGCAGGGTGGCACTCACGCAGATAGGCTTCCGTCTCCCCGAAAAGGCGATGGACATCCGTCATCACCTGCCGCCGCTGATCGGAAGTAAGAGGATTATTCTTACGATAGTGCTGGAGGCTCTGGGCAGCGTCGGTCTGACGGAATGCCTCGCAACTCATCCGGGTGGTTTCTTTCAGTTGTTGTAGGGTCATGTTCGCGTATTAATGGTCAGCCGTAATAGACTATTCATCGCTGCAAAGTAAGCCCTTTTTCACCGTACATCCAAGAAAAAAACGTTACATTTGCGTTACAAACACGGCTACCAACCACTTTGTTATAAAAAAACGGATGAAACGTGCATGACTTTCCCATTTTTTATGTAAGTTTGCCATTCCATCAGAAAAAACCTACACATGAAATCCTTTAGACTATCCCTGCTACTGCTGACGGCCTGTACCGTGGTTCTTACCTTGAAAGCCGAGGACGGCAGCCGTTTGTGGCTCCAACCCTATCCTCAGGGCCTGGAGTATATATCCAGAGTGAACTACGAAGACGGACGATCAATCGCCGACCGCGAGCTGCGCTGTTTCCACCCCGGGACTGAAGTTCAATTGATCATCGATTCCGCTGTCCAGCACGACGAAGGGTACATCATCCGCGGCGACACCATCCGTGCACGGACAGAACGTGGACTGCTCTATGGCGCCTACGCTATGCTACGCGGTGAGCAAGGTGCCTCGCAACCCTTTTTCTCGCGGCGCATCCTCAACCATTGGGACAACCTCGACGGTAGCGTCGAACGCGGCTATGCGGGCAGAAGCATCTTCTGGCCGACGTTCGACCCGCAGCACATTCGCGCTTATGCCCGCGCCAACGCCTCTATAGGCATCAACGGCACCGTGCTGAACAATGTGAATGCCTCGCCGCAAGTTCTGTCGTGCAAACGTCTTGAACAGGTCAAGCTGGTTGCGGACATCCTGCGACCCTACGGCATCCAGGTCTATCTGTCAGTGAACTTCGCTTCGCCTATGGGCCTTGGAGGACTGAAGACTGCCGACCCGTTGAACCCCAAGGTCAGACGCTGGTGGAAACGGAAGGTGCGCGAGGTATACCAGCTTATCCCCGACTTCGGCGGCTTTCTCGTGAAGGCCAACTCAGAAGGCCAGCCAGGGCCGGGTGACTACGGGCGCAGCCATGCCGACGGCGCCAACATGCTGGCTGATGCCCTGCGGCCCTACGGCGGTATCGTCATGTGGCGCTCGTTTGTCTATGGTGCCAACCACAAGGGCGAGGACCGCGTGAAACAGGCCGTCTCGGAATTCCAGCCCTGTGACGGACTGTTTCGCGAGAACGTCATTCTGCAGTCGAAGAATGGGCCGCTCGACTTCCAGCCGCGTGAACCGTATGCCCCCATCTTCGATGTCGTCCGACGGACACCTCAGATGGTAGAACTGCAGATTACGCAGGAGTATCTGGGGCAGTCGCGCCATCTGGTTTATCTGGCTCCCATGTGGGAAGAGTTCTTCACATTTGTTGCCCCTGAGCGACTGAAGGCCATTGCCGGCGTGGCAAACATCGGCAGCGACACCAATTGGTGCGGCCATCCCTTCTCGCAGGCTAACTGGTATGCGTTCGGGCGTTTGGCATGGAATCCCACGCTGACCTCTGAGGCCATAGCCCGCGAATGGCTTGTGGCTACGTTCGATGCCCGTCTGTCAGAGGGGAAAGACGCCCACAAGAGCTGGGGCAACGCTCTGCTGGACGTCATGCTCCGTTCGCGCGAAGCGTGTGTCGATTATATGATGCCGCTCGGCCTTCACCACATCTTTAAGTTCGACCATCATTATGGCCCCGAACCCGACGGCTTCATCCCCACCTATCCACTCGAATGGTGTCCCGTCTATTACCATAAGGCCGACAAGGATGGCATAGGCTTTGACCGCACCCACACGGGCAGCAATGCCGTCAGCCAATACCGCGAGCCCTATTGCACGCTTTATGACAACCCTGCGACCTGTCCCGAGAATCTGCTACTGTGGTTCCACCACCTGCCCTGGAACTACCGCATGGCCAGCGGACGAACGCTGTGGGAAGAGATGCAGCGTCACTACGACCACGGCGTGGATGAGGTGAAGGACTTTTGCCGTGTGTGGGAAGGCTGCCGCCCATACGTGGACGACGAGCGCTGGCGCGCTGTAGATGAGCGCCTGCGTCATCAGTTAGACAATGCCTGCGAGTGGCGTGACGTCTGTCTGGGCTACTTCGGCTCGTTGCAGGAAGCGGAGTCTAACTGAAGCTCGAAGGGACCTACGGGAAGCCCCGAAGTGGCATAGGCGTTCAGACGGATGGGGTTATCCTTCCAGGCATGGCGCACGCGGACGGGTGACGGCACGGGCGACGTGATGACGATGGTCGTCCCCCTGGCGCGGGCAGAGGCATTGAGGAAATGGCCGTCGCTCCCTGCCACCTCAAACTCGTAGAGACAGCTGCTCTCACGCAGCGGCTGGTCGAAGGTCAGCGTGATGAGCCCATCAGCCACGCGGCTCGCGGCAATCCGAGGCATCAGAGGGGCTTTCGTGTCGCCATAGACGAGACGGTCGAAACAGCTGCCGATGCGTTCGGCCACCTCTTTTTTCCGGAGGGGATGGATATCGACCGTCTCGCCAAGGTCGATGGCCGAAGCGAGCTCCACGTTGGGGAGCTTCTCGGCGGCACGCCGCTGTGCCTCGCGCAGCTGTGCCCATTGCGAGGTGGGCTGGGGCTGCTCGGTGGGCTCCATGAAATTGGCCAGCTGGACGACCACGAAGGGCAGCTGCGGCTGTTGCCACAGCGCGCGCCAGTCGGTGATCATCGTGGTGAGCAGCTGCTCGTAGGGGAGCGGGTTGTCGGTGTTTGACTCGCCCTGATACCACACCACGCCAGCCAGGGCGTAAGGTGCCAACGGATGGAGCACAGCGTTGTAGAGCGTGGTGGGAAGGTTCTGGAGCGACAGGCCACTGGCGGGACAGGGAGGCATGGTGGCGCCGAGATGGTAGCGCCAGGTGGGACTGAGGGCAATGGTGTCCGCAGGCAGGGGGTTGATGCTAAGGCGGTCGTCGCCAAAGGCGATGACGTAAGGTTTCTCAGGGATGAAATGGGCTATGCCCTTTTTGTTGATGAAGCGTATGGCAATGACGTTGTCGCCCTCGTGGAGGAGGCCGGCGGGGATGTCGTAGCGGCGGGGCGGGTATTGATAGCCGGTGCTGCCTACCTGACGACCGTTGACATAGGTGACGTCGGCATCGTAGAGGGTGCCGAGATAGAGGCGGGCTGGAAGGCCGGCATGACGCTCATCGACACGGATATGCTGGCGCAGCCAGAGGCTGCCGATGACGGCACAGCCGTCGTGCATGGCCCATTCGGCTGCATATTGGTCGGCTGAGGGCCAACGGGAATCGTCGCAGTCGGGACGGGAAAAACCCTGAAGGATGCCGAGGTCGGAGGCGTCCAGCTGTTCGCTCCAGTGCCGGGCCATGAGCCTGTCGGCATTCAACTGGGCATGTACCAAGTCGTCGTCCTGATAGAGCCGGGCGGTCTGGACAAGCTCAGGGAAGTCGTGCTGGAGGGCATCAGCCGAAATCCATGCCTCGATGGGTGTGCCGCCCCAGCTGCCCGCGATGATGCCCTGGGGGACATGGGTCTTTTCGTACATCCGTCGGCCCAGGAAATAGCCAACGGCAGAGAAAGACCACGCCTGCTGACGGTTCGCCGGTGCCCAGCAGATAGCAGGAGGACGGATGTCTTCACGCACGCCGTGGATGTCGGTGTCGTTGGGGACGCGGAACAGCCGTATGAGGGGATTGTCGTAGCTGTCGATATCGTGGGTGTACCAGGGATAGACGCGCTCGACGGTGACGTCGATGTTGGACTGTCCGGAGCAAAGCCAGACATCGCCGACCAGCACGTCTGTGATGACGCGAGAGCCGATGGTGAGCTGGTGGGGGCCTCCGGCTTTCATTGGAGGCAGGGTGGCGAGCCAATGTCCGTCGGCATCGGCAATGGCCTGCACCGTACGGCGGGCGAGGGTGACAGAGACGGTGTCGCCAGCGGGTGCCGTGCCCCAGACGGGTATGGGCCGTTCGCGCTGGAGAACCATACCGTCATGAAACAGTTGGGGCAGCACGACCTCGGCATGCAGCGACGCCGTGACGGCCAGGATGCTGACGAGCACCACGGCCACACGTGCCGGAAGAGAATAGGTTGGTTTCATACCATCATCAGCGGACAAGATACTTACGGCCTTGAGTGATGTAGATGCCTTTTGCCGAGGGGTTCGGGACAGGCGTGCCGAGAAGCGAGTAGAAACCTTTGTCAGAAAGGCTGCCCTGCTGGGCGGCGGGCTGGGCGGCGACAGACGAAGGGTCGAAGTCCTTGCCCAGATAGGTGGCATCGATGGTTTCGCGGAAAACATCAACGGTGATGCGGTACCAGCCGTCGTCGCCGATGGTCCATTTGTGGTCGCCGTCGAGCTGGCTGGCACGGGCAGAGCCGACAAGAGGCTCGTCTTGTTTGTAAGGATGGAGGCTGCGGGGTCCCCAGTCCTTCTGCGCCAGCAGTTTGAAGCGGTTTGCCTGCTCGTTGCCGGCATAGGCACGGAGTTCGCCCGTCCACGTCCAGACATGGGGATTGGTGGCGCTGCGCGTAAAGGGCTTGGCCATCTCCACGTGCCACTTGTCGGCCTGGCCTGCTGCGATGCAGCCTCCGGCGATGTAGAGCTCGCCCCACGGGATGAAGAGCTCGCCTTCCAGGGTCTGCTTCGAGGGATTGAGGGTGAAGCGATAGCGGCTCTCGGTGAAGGGGACGTTCCACTCAGCATTTTCCTTGGCTGCCGCAGAAGCCGTCATGGACTTTGAGGGTGACGAGCCGATGATGGACACGTCGGCATAGCGGGGCGCCGTGTAGCGTGTCGCAGAGGTGGCGGTGGTGGTGTTCATGATGCGGAAGGTGCCTCGACTGAGCGTGCCGTGGAAGCGGTAGGTGCCGTCGGGATAAGGCTCAAGCTGCTGGGTGCCGCCAGGAATGGCCTGGCCGGTAATCCAGTATCCCGTGGTGGCGGTGGCGTCCACATAGGGTTCGTAGGTATCGGCCAGCGACAGCGGCTCGCGGCTTACGGGAGCAAGGGAGGGAGCTTCGACACGAAGCGTGAGGGCCGAGGCACAGGGGATGTCGGAGAGGGTGACGGTGATGACATGGGCAGCCTCATCGTAGCTGAAGGAAGAGTCGGAAACGGCCTTTCCATCGAGGAAAACAGCCGTTGGCGCCGCCATGCCGAGCAGTTCGAACGTGTACGAGCGGCTGTCGGGCATACCTTCGAAAGCACCCTCACGAGCAGCGATGCTAACTTCGACGGCAGCGGCAGTACGTGTCTGGCTGACGCGGGTGAAGGTACACTCGCCCTGCTTGTAACCGTCGGTGTCGAAGGCATCCTCGTAGAGCGTGCCTGTGCCGTCGGCACCCGGGACAACGCGGAGGATGATGGACGAGGGACGCAGCATGACGGTGTTCTGTGCCGGATTGAGGGGGATGATACTGCCTGCACGGTAGAAATAAGGTATCTGGTCGAGGGTGTAGCCATCGTTGAAGGTGACGCCTCCGCGCACCAGCTCGGCGGCTGCGACGTCGTACCACAGTCCGTCGGGGAGCCAGGTGGTGCGGAGGGCTAATCCCTCGTCATCGACAGGTGATGTGACGGGAGCCACGAGGATGTCGGGACCGAAGAGGTATTCATCCTCATAACGATAAGCCTCGGGAATCTCGGGCCACTGGTAGTAAAGGGGGCGGCAGATACCGACGCCGGTGTCGTAGGTCTCGCGTGCCGCTGTATATATATAAGGAAAGAGAGCATAGCGAAGGATGACCGTCTCGCGCAGCTGGGGGAAGTTGGGGAACTTCCAGATGCGGCGCTCGATGTTGGAGGCGTTGGTGGCATGGGTGCGGAAGATGGGCGAGAAGACGCCATACTGCATCCAGCGCAGATAGAGCTCGGGGTCGTTATCGCCCCGCTGCTGATGGCCGCCGAGGTCGTGACCCCAATAGCCGTAGCCGACGTTGGAGGCCGTGGCAGTGAAGTAGGGCTGATAGGCCAGCGTGGGCCATGTGGCGTAGGTGTCGCCTGAGAAACCGATCTGATAGCGATGGCTGCCGAGGCCACCCCAACGGTGGTAGATGGTGGGACGGCGGTCGGGACGATTAAGGCGCATGTCCTCAAAAAAGACGTGGTTGTGCCAGAACGTCTGGCCGAGACCGTCAATCTGCTTGTTGATGAGCCACTGCTGCCAGTCGAGCCACCAGAAATCGACACCTTCGGCCTCACGGGCACGGATGATGTCCTTGAACATGGCCTTGTAGAAGTCGTAGTCCTCGAGCTCCCAGGGGATGGTTTCGCCCTTGGCGGGGTCACGGCCGAGGTCGCGGCTGAGGACGTCGTAGTACTCTTCGTCGTTATCGACGCCATCGGCTGGATGAAGGTTGAGAGCTACACGCAGGCCGTGCTTGTGCATCCAGTTGATGAGGCCCTTGGGATCGGGGATGAGTCTTTTATTCCACGTCCAGCCCGTCCAACCGGCCGTGTGCCAGTCCATGTCGAAAATCATGACGTCGAGGGGAATCTTGTTACGCTCGATGTCGTTAACAATCTGCATGAATTCGCTCTGGGTGTATGCCCAATAGCGGCTGTACCAGTAACCGAAGAGATAGGCAGGAGGGAGAGGTATGCGCCCGGCCACCTTGACGAAGTCGCCGAGGGCAGCGGTGTAGTCGTGGCCATAGCCGAGGAAATACCAGTCGTAGGCTTTTGCCTCGAGGGGTTGTGCCACCCAGTCCATACCACCCTGCTCCTTGGGCTCCATGGGGAACGAGCGGCTGCCGTCGCCACGTGTGGCTGCGGGCGACTCGTCGATAACGGCCCAGCCGCTACGTGATAGGATGCCCTGCTCGAGACGGTCGCGCTGGGTGTCGCCCGCCACGTTGTCGAGCGTGCGCTGGGTGCCGCGGAGGTTGAGAGCGTCGTCCTTGCCCGGATACCAGACGACCTCCTGCCCACCCAGCGTGAAGGTGATGCTGAGGTTGGTGGATGACTTCTGGGCGGGGATGGGGCGTGTGCCCTCCTTATAGCGAAGTGTGAGGGCCGACGTCTGGATGGTAAGGTAACCGTCCCTTGTGGTTGTGGTGAACTCAGGCACAGGCAGGCGGCGGTTGACGACGGTGAACGTGGCGCGATCCTCAAAGTTGGCTGTCGGGCTGTACTGGATGCGAATCATCTGAGGGGTGAGGACGGTGAAGCGCATCTTGCCGCTGACGACAACGGCATCGGGGGCGGCCACAGGATTTCCCTCAGCAAAAACTGCCATCGAAAAGAGGCAAAGGAGGGGAAAAAGGAGAAGAAGCTTCTTCATGGGCAAGGGGGTGTTAGTGGAGTTTGGGGTTATAGGAACTATAGGGACTATAGGCACTATAGAAACTATAGAAAAGTTGAAGAGGGCAAAGGGGCTGAAGAAAAGAAGCTGGGAGGCAGGCACGGCAGCCTGCCTCCCAGGGTTTCAGGTAAGGGGATTGCCGTCCCCCTCCCCTTTGGTTTACTTCACGAGTACCTTGCGGACGCTGCCGTCGCTCATGCGGACAATGTTGATGCCCTGCTGGAGCTCGGTGACACGTTCGCCACGGAGTGTGAAGATGCCTTCGGGCACAACCACTGCGGGCTCTTCGATGGCAGGACGCTGGATGCCGCTATCGTCGTTGGTGAACTGACCGCCGACGTAGAAGACAGCCTTATGCGACGGATCAAGGACAGGATGAGCATCCTCGCCGAGGGTCTGGCGGAAGGCGGGCTCGAAGGTGTTCTCGCTGCCGTTGAGGAGGAAGCAGAGTTCGCCGCTCTCCAGCTGCTTCTGGGTGAAGGAGCTGATGCCGGCAAGGCTCTGGGCGTTGTCGCCAAAGTCGTAGCAGTTGGTGAAGCTGGCGCTGCTGTAGCGAGCCAGGCTCTTGTCACCGTCGGTGCCGATGATGACGCCGCTGTTGTAGCTGTTACGTACGACGGCGTTCTCGCCGAGCCAGCCGCTGAGGCCTGCACTCTCGTTCTTACCAGTGATGTTACCGGTGTTGTAGCAGTTGTTGATGGTGACGGTACCGCGGTTACCGAAGTTCACACCGAGGACACCTGCGCCGTTCTGGTTCTCGACGGTGACGTCGGCTTCGTTGCCGCAGTTCTCGATGAGGATCGTACCACTCTTGGTGACACCGGCAACGAGGCCAGCGGAGTAGCGTGTGCCATAGACCGAGCAGCTCTTGTCGATGGTGACGTTCTTGATGACAGCACCGCCGCCGATGGCTCCGAAGAGGCCGAGGTTAGCACGGCTGGGATCGTTGAGCACCATGTTGAGGATGCGGTGGCCCTGACCGTCGAACTGGCCGCAGAAGGGCAGGCTGGTGTCGAGGTTGGCACTGCCGTCGTCCTGTCCGCCGTAGTAGCCGATGGGTTCGAAGTCAACGCCGTCGAGGTCGATGTCCTCAAGCAGGATGGCACGCGGAGCCTGGTCTTCGCCAGAATAGACAGCGAAGGAGAGGCTCATCAGCTGCTGGGCGGTGCGGATGCCATAGAGGCCGCAGACGGAGCAGACACCGGTCTCGTCGTCGAAGTGGTGAGGATCCTGGATGACCTCGCCGTCCTCCTCGTTAGAGAAGGCGATGTCGCCCGAGGGAGTGCCGTCGCACTTCAGGGTGCCGGTAGCATAGATCTTCTCGTGACCCTCGCTGAAGGGGATAGGATACTCATCCTCGTCGAGTGTCTGGTAGAAGTTGGTGCCGCCGCTGACAGTAGCGTTGAGCAGGAAGGCCAGTTCGCCGCTGGTGAGGGCGTCTTCGCTGACCATAGTGCCCTGAATGCTCTCGATGGTGGTATAGACGTTCTCGACCTTTGCGCCGTCGTTGCGCCAGAGGTTCTTGAGGTTGTCGTTGTCAGCACCGCTGATGTAACCGGTATTGTAGCAGTTGCGCATCTCGGAGTTGGAGCCGAACCAGCCGGTGAAGGCAGCGCTCTCTTTGGCGCCGATGACGTCACCCGTGTTGTAGCAGTTCTCAATAATGAAAGCGCAGGAACTGCCCATGCTGACACCGATGAGACCGGCTGCATTCTGCGCGGCAGCCGTGACGTTGGCTTCGTTACCGACGTTGGTGAGGTAGATCTTACCTCCGCCGTTGGAGCCGCCGACGACACCGCCGACGAAGCGTGTGCCGTTCACCTCGCAAGAGCCGGTGATGATGAAGTTGCGGATGTCAGCGCCGTCGCCGATGACACCGAAGAAGCCGACGTACTCGTCACCCTCGGCATACATGTTCTCGATGTAGTGCTGCTGTCCGTCGAACTTGCCCTTGAAGGGGCTGGCCGTGGTGCCGATGGGGCGCCATTCGATGCCGCTGAGGTCGATGTCATTCTCAAGGACGGCACTGATGGTACCGTCGAGCTGGACGAGTCCGGCGAAGGTGACGAGCTGGTCGCCATCCTCGATGTGGTAGAGACCGTCCTCACCCTTCTCGAGATAGCCTTCCTGAGCGATGCCGCAATGGATGCAGACGCCGTTCTGGTACTCGTGGTCGTCGCGCTCGAGCTGGCCTTCGGTGTTGGTGAAGTGGAAGTCGTCCTTCGGCTTGCCGTCGCAGGTGAGCGAGCCGGCGGGATAGACAATGGCGTGCGAAGCGAAGGGCACGGGATATTCATCCACGCCAAGGGTCTGGAACCAGTGGGGGTTCTCGGTGGACTGGCCGTTCAGGTAGTAGCAAAGGGCACCGCTGGCGAGGTCTTCCTCGTCGAATTTGCCGATGCCATCCTGCTGACTGAGGATGTCATAGTCGTTGGTGAAGGTCTGGCTGCTGCCGAAGCGGGCGAGGCTCTTCGTGCCGTCAACGCCGACAATCTCATAGGTGCCGTTGTAGCTGTTGCTGACAGTGGAGCCGTCGCCAATCCAGCCACTGATGGCTGCGCTCTCGCTTTCACCGGTGATTGCACCCATGTTATAGCAGTTGTCGATGAAGAAGTGACAGGCCGAGCTCATGCTGACGCCGATGATACCGGCAACGTTTCTGTGAGCGCCAAAGACGGTGGCTTCGTTACCGACGTTGGTGAAATAGGCGTTACCGCTGCCGTTTGAACCGCCGGCCACACCAGCCACATAATCCCAACCGGAGAACGAGCAGGAGCTGTCAATGACAAGGTTGCGGATGTCGCAGCCGTCGCCGATGATGCCAAAGAAGCCGATATAATTCCAGTTCTCTTCAGGCTGCCCGCAAACGAGGTTCAGGATGCGGTGTTCCTGTCCGTCGAACTTGCCCTGGAACTTGGTGGTGGCGTTGCCGATGGGCGTCCATTCCACACCTGCGAGGTCGATGTCGGCCGTCAGCTTGGCGTTGACGGTGCCGCTGCCATTGTTGACCTTGCCGGCGAACCACACGAGCTGCTCGGCAGTGCTGATGACGTAGTAGTCGTCAACGAGCGGGCAGAAGTCGTCGTTGCTGGCGCCGCAGTGGATGCAGATGCCGTTCTCAAACTCGTGGTTGTCGCGCTTCAGCTCACCCTCGGTGTTGCTGTAGGTGGTGCCGTCCTTCGGGGTGCCGTTGCAGGAGAGGGTGCCGATGGCATAGACCTTGCTGTGCGAGGGATCGAAGGTGGGATAGTCGTCGGTGCCGAGGTTCTGATACCAGGCGTCGGTGCCGAGGTCGCGGTTGAGGGCGTAGGTGAGGGCGCCGCTCTTGAACCAGTCGTTGGTGAAGCCGGCCAGTGTGTAAGCCTCCTTCTTCATGTTCTCCTCGTTGAGGTCGAAGGTGTTGGTGTAGTCACCGTCGCCGATGCCGCGGCCGAGGCTGTTGCTGCCGTCGCCGTTGTCGAGCTTACCGATGTTCCAGCTGCTGATGACCTTGCCGTTGCTGGCGAACCAGCCGGAGAAGATACCGTTCTCGTTACCACCGCTGATGTTACCGGTGTTGTAGCAGTTCTTGATGATGACCTGCAGGGCGCCGCTTGAGTAGTTGCAGCCGATGAAGGCAGCGTTGTTGCCGTTGCTGGCTGCGATACCCTCGACGTTAGCCTCGTTACCGCAGTTCTCGATGAGGAGGGTACCCTCGCCGTTGCAGTAGCCTGCGAAGGCGGCCGTCTTGGTGTTGCTCTTGAACGAGCACGAGCTGTCGATGATGAGGTTGCGGACCACGGCGGGGCCGAGGACCTTGAAGAGACCCATCTCGTTGGCATCAGCGTCGTTGATGACGAGGTTCTTGATGCGGTGGAGCTGGCCGTCGAAGGTGCCCTGATAGAAGTACTTCGATGTGCCGATGGGCGTCCAGGCCACACCCTGCATGTCGATGTCGTTGACGAGCTTCACGTTGACATCGTTACGTCCGCCGTTCACCAGGGCAGCAATCCACTGCAGCTGGTTGGCGTTGCCCACCTCGTAGTAGCCATCGACGAGGTCGCAGTAGGTCTCGTCGGCAGCGCCGCACTTCGAGCAAATGCCGTTGACAAAGTCGTGGGGATCGACCTTCTTGCCGTCGGTGTTGCTGTAGCTGATGTCGCCCTTGGCGGTGACACCGTCGCACTCAAATTCACCGACTACATAGACCACGGCGTGGGTGGAGTCGAGGGTAGGCTCGGCGTCATCGCCCAGCGTCTGGTACCAGTTGAGCTCCTTCTGGTCGCCGTTGAGGGCGTAGGTCAGAGCACCCGTGGCAAACCACTCGTTGGTGAAGCCTTCGAGGGTGTTGACGGCCTTGCGGAGGTTCTCTTCATTGAGGTCGAAGCTGGCGGTGTAGTCGCCGTCGCCGATGCCGCGGCCGAGGCTGTTGTTGCCGTCGCCGTTGGTCAGCTTACCGGTGTTGTAGCTGCTGATGACCTTACCAGCGTTGGCAAACCAGCCGGAGAAGATACCGTTCTCCCAACCACCACTGACGTTACCGGTGTTGACGCAGTTCTTAATGATGACCTTGAGGTTGCCGCTGGAGTAGTTGCAGCCGACGAAGGCGCTGTTGTTGGCAGCACCGCCCTCGACATCAGCCTCGTTGCGGCAGCCCGTGATGGTGAGGGTGCCCGAGCCGTTGACACAGCCGATGAGGGCAGCAGAGCACGACTGGGTGGTCTTCAGCACGCACGACTTGTCGATGATGACATTCTCGATGTTGGCAGCAGCAGCCACGCCGAACAGACCCTGCTCCTTCACGTCGCGGGTGGTCATGTTCTTGATGCGGTGGAACTGACCGTTGAAGTGGCCGGCATACTTATGGTCGCCGTTGCCCACGGGAATCCATTCCACGCCGGCGAGGTCGATGTCGGCCGTCAGCAGACCGCCGAGGATGTCATCGCCTTCGTTCACCTTCTGGGCAAAAGCCTGAAGGTCGTCGGCATTGTTGATGGTGTAGTAGGGCTTGCCCCAGAGGTGCAGTTCGCTGTACTGCATGTAAGCACCCTCTGCCTGCGTGGCCTGCACGGTGAAGCGGAAGTACTTGTACGTCTTCGTGGCAGCCTCCAGCTGGAAGTCGAACGGAGTGAAGTTGACGTCCTGCAGCACCTTGTCGCCCGTGACGACCTGGATGGTGTCCCAGTTTTCCTTGTTGTTGGAAGCCTCAAGCGTCCAGTCCATGGGGTTACGGCCGGTATACGACGCGTTGTCGTTGGCCGTGATGATGGTGTAACCGGTCAGGAACACCGGGTCTGACGCCTCGATGGTCACGAAGTTTGGCATGTCTCGCGTGCCATACTTAGTGTCCGTCTTACCGTCGCTGGCATCGGCGAAGCCTTCGCCGCCGGCCTTTGTGCCGTCGATGGCGGTGTACGTGACGCCTGTTTCAGGATCGACGTACTGAGCACTCGCATTTAAACAAGGAACGAGCAGCGCTGCTCCAAGCAAAAATGCACTTAACCTTGATTTTCTCATGATGTAAGTTTTTGAAGTTAAACAATTAGCAATAAGGTATTTTTCTCTCTAAGTTTTTTTCCGGCATTGTTTTGCGTGGTATTACGGGACAAAGATACTGAAAAAAAACATAACGCAAAAGTTTTTTTCCTTTTTTTTGATGGTTGGTAAAGAAATCGGCTGTGTGGCCGGTGACAACACAACCCGAGAACAGCGGATATCAGGACGTTTTTTCGATTGTTATATCGGTTCTCAGAGTCAAAGAATGGGCGACAAGAGGGCATGCGACGGACTGGGCGACAGATGACACTTACCGCTACGTTTTTGCAAATAAAAGGGGCGACGTACGTGTAGGAAGGGGGCTTCTCTGTCTGGGAAGGCCTTTTCTGCACGACGGAAAGAGCGTCGCATTGTCGCATTGTCGCATTGTCGCACATCCTCTCCGGCGTGCGCGCGATTTATAATATATATGGAAATATAAAATAGAAATATAATATATAACAAATATAAAACTATTCTACCTATCCATATATAGTTCGCGCATGTGCAGAATCATTCAACTTCTGCCAGGGATAAGGATTAAGGTACGCAACAAGCATTCAACCTATGGCAGGGTTAAGGTAAAAAACATTCAACTTTTTTTCAGGGTAGTACACAGGAGGAAAATGCGACAATGCGACAATGCGACAATGCGACATTTTTTTTGCGATTTTTCGGTTTGCCCAACAATGCCCGGGAACAACGGCTCTTTTTGGAGATGAGCAGACTTCCATTATTTGAATCATGAAATAAAAGGGTCTGTTTTTTTGGCGGTTTGAACTTTTATGTGTAACTTTGTATCGAAAATAACAAATCATTCGGTCATGAAACATAATGGTAAAAAAATGAGCCTTTTCCATTTTCTCCCGCTCTGCCTCGTCCTGCTGCTCACAGCCTGCCAGAGCACCCCTGCCACGCAGGAAGTCGTCAATCCGCTCACCTACACCGACATCCCTGACAACGACGTCATTCGCGTGGGCAAGGACTACTACATGGTGAGCACCACCATGTATTTCTGCCCGGGCGCTCCCATCATGCACTCGCGCGACCTCGTCCACTGGCGCATCGTCAACTATATCTATGACACGCTGGCCGACGACGACACCTACAACCTGCGGAACGGGCGCAACGCCTATGGCCGCGGACAGTGGGCCACCACGCTGCGCGAGAACAACGGCACCTTCTACGCCCTCTTCATCGCCAACGACCAGCACAAGACGTTCGTCTATACGACGCAGGACATCAAGCGCGGTCCGTGGAAACGCCACGCCGTCTATGACCGCCCGTTCCACGACGCCGGACTGCTCTTCGACGACGGCAAGGCCTACGTCGTCTGGGGCAACGGTGACCTGCGCATCACCGAGCTTGAACCCGACCTCAGCGCCATCAAGCAGGGCGGCATCGACCAGCTGCTCTTCAGCGCACCCCAGGGCATGGGCCTGCGCGCCGAGGGGGCACACTTCTACCACATCGGCGACTATTACTACGTGCTTGAAATCGACTGGCCGCGCGGCAAACCCCGCACCGAGACCTGCTGGCGCAGCAAGGACCTGCTGGGACCGTACGAGAGCAAGGTCGTCCTTCAGGGCACCATCGGCGGACGCGGCGACGGCGTGGCCCAGGGAGCCATCGTCGATACGCCCAAGGGCGACTGGTGGGCCATCATGTTCCAGGACCACGGCGCCGTAGGCCGCATACCCACCCTTCAGCCTGTGAAATGGGTGGACGGATGGCCGTTCATGGGCGAGGTATCCCTCTCTGCTTCAACGGCTTTCGGCAAGCCTCTGGAGACCTTCACCGCCGAGCTGCGTGAAGACAAGGACGGCAGCTACGTCTGGGCATCCGACGACTTCGACGCTACGCCTGCCAACAAGCAGGCTCTGCCCCAGCCGCTGCTCACCGACGGCAAGGCTTTCCTCGCCCCCGTCTGGCAGTGGAACCACCTGCCTGTCGAAGGCATGTGGTCGCTCACCGATCGCGAGGGCTGGCTGCGCCTGCGCTCCACCACCGTCACCGGCAACCTCATGGAGGCTCAGGGCACGCTCACACAGCGTACCGTCGGGCCACGCTGCATCTCCGAGGTGCACCTCGATGCCACCGGCATGCAGCCTGGCGACCGCGCCGGACTCTGCGCCTTCCAGAGCAACTACGGCACCGTCGGCGTCGAGGTTGACAACAGCGGCAAACGCTTCCTCACCGCCATCCTGCGCCGCCCGGGCTTCCGCGGAATGGGCGAGCAGATCGACACCCTCACCCGTGTGCCCATGCCGGGCAACGAGGCTTGGCTGCGCATCCGCTACGTCTTCACGCCACAGGTGAGCGACGCTCCCGGCAGCGACAGCCCGCAGGATGCCGACCATGCCTGGCTGGCTTACTCGTTCGACGGAACAAACTGGACGATGCCCACCCGCAGCCTGACCATGCGCTATACGCTCGACCTCTTCACAGGCTATCGCTCGGCGCTCTACTGCTATTCAACGGCGGCGCTCGGAGGCTATGCTGACTTCGACTATTTCCACCAGTGGACGTATTAGACGCCCGTGACCCTCTGGCCCAGATAGAAGGCCAGCTCCTTGCGGGCCTCGAGGAGGGTTTGGTACTCTTCCATCACCTGCCGGCATAGCTGCGGGTCGCCCGTTACGGCAGGGTCTTTCATGCGCGAGAGCGCCTCCTTCAGCTCGCGATCGACGATGGCCATCTTGTAATCGTTGATCAAGTGAGGCACCACATCCTGCAGCGTGGCGTCGCTCTTGAAAAGACGGCTCAGCTCGTAGCGCTCGCCGATGAGGTCGGTGGCCAGCGCGCTGATGCGGCTGTCGTTGTGGCGGAGGAAGTAGCGTGAGGCTTTGAAATCGGGCTCATGAAGATGCTGCAGCAGCTCTGCGGCCATCTGACGCAGCAGCGGGTCGGAAAACTCCAGCTGGTCGCTCTGCAGGTCGCCAAGGATGAACTCAGCCACACTGACCGGAACCGCGTTGCCGCTTTCGTCCGTATCATAGACGATAACCTCTTCACCGTGACGCACCATCTGCTGCATCAGCAACAGCTCCTTCTGACGGAACGGATTGACCTCGGGCACAATGGGCGACGCAGCAGGCGGAGTACTCTCTGCCTTCTGGACGTCGGCAGCTGGCGGCTGGGGCTCGGGACTGGCCATTGCAGGGGTAGTGGACTGAGGCTCGGAGGAAGAGGCGGGAGTGGTGACCGTCCGCGTTTCGGCATTGTCGGCCTGCTTGCGCTTTTCTTCTCGGGCTTGCTTGCGAAGCTTGTCCACCTCGGCAATGATGACGCGCTCGTCAGTCCGCAGCATTTGGCTGCATGCCGTGATGTAGGTCGAACGGACAATCTGCTCGGGAATAACGGAGATGCTCTTGACGATGTCCTTGATGAGTTCGGCCCGCTTGAAGGGGTCATCACCCACGTCACTCAGCAGCAGATTGGTTTTGAAGCGGATGAAATCCACCTCCTGCGCATTGATATACTGGCGGAACTCGTCCGCCGAGTGGGCACGGGCGAAGCTGTCTGGGTCCTCGCCGTTGGGCAGCAGCACCACCTTCACGTTCATCCCCTCCTCGAGCAGCATGTCGATGCCGCGCAGCGAGGCGTGGATGCCGGCGCTGTCGCCGTCGTAAAGCACGGTGATGTTCGACGTAAAGCGGTGTATCTTCCTGATCTGTCCGGTGGTGAGCGACGTGCCGCACGAAGCGACGACATTCTCAATACCAGCCTGGTGCATCGACACCACGTCTGTGTTTCCCTCGACGAGGAAGCACTTGTCCTGCTTGACAATGGCGTTCTTGGCCAGGAAGATGCCGTAGAGCTCGTTGCTCTTCGTATAGACGGACGACTCGGGCGAGTTGACGTACTTGGCCACCTTGGCGTCCGACTTCATCACGCGCCCGCTGAAAGCGATGACCTTGCCCGACAGGCTGTGGATGGGAAACGTCACGCGGCCGTGGAAGCGGTCGCGCAGCCGTCCGTTGTCCAACGCATAGGCCACGCCAGCCTGGACAAGCAACTCTTCCTTGTAGCCCTTCGTGACAGCATCGTGCACCATGATGTCCTGGCCTTCGGGGCAATAGCCGAGCTGGAACTTATGGATGATGTCGTCGCGGAAGCCACGACTGCGGAAGTAGGCAAGGCCGATGGCCTGACCGTTGCCGGTCTCCCAAAGCTGGCGCTCGAACCACTTGCAGGCCTGTTCGTTGACGATGCTGATGCTCTCGCGGAGGCTCTGCGCCTGCCGTTCCTCGTTGCTCAGCTCGCGCTCCTCGATGGTGATGCCGTACTTGTTTGCCAGCCAGCGCAGCGCCTCGGGAAAGGTCATCTGCTCGTGCTCCATCAAGAAACGGGCGGCATCGCCGCTCTTGCCGCAGCCGAAACATTTGAAGATGCCCCGCGCAGGGTTCACGTTGAACGAGGGTGTGCGCTCGTTGTGAAACGGGCACAAGCCAATATAGTTCACCCCCCTGCGGCGCAGCGTGACGAACTCCGAGACGACATCCAGTATCTGGGCCGTGTCGAGTATGCGGTTTTTGGTGGCATCATCAATCATGCGACTGCAAAAGTACACTTTTTTTCTGAAAACAGAGAATGAAAACAAAAACTTTTACTATCTTTGCTGCGAGAAAAATTATCGGACATTTTCACCCTATTAAATAATACCATCATGAAAAGATTTTCCCTTCTGTTTGGGGCATTGGCACTCTGTGCCTTGTCCGCATCAGCTGAGTGGTCGCCTGCTGGCGACAGAATCCGTACGCCTTGGGCGGACGAGGTGAACCCCAAGAATGTGCTGCCTGAGTATCCCCGCCCCATCATGCAGCGTGCCGACTGGCTGAATCTCAACGGCCTGTGGGACTATGCCGTCACGCAGCGCGGCGCCAGCCGTCCCACGGCGTTCGACGGCCAGATTCTCGTGCCCTTTGCCATCGAGTCGTCACTCTCGGGCGTGGGCCGCACGCTCTCCGACCGTGAGGAGCTCTGGTACAGCCGCACCTTCGCCGTCCCCTCATCGTGGAAGGGCAAGCGCGTGCTGCTGCACTTCGGCGCTGTCGACTGGGCTGCTGACGTCTGGGTGGACGGTGCCCGCGTAGGCAACCACACAGGCGGCTACACACCCTTCAGCTTCGACATCACCGCTGCCCTCGACGGCAAAGGCCCTCACACCCTCGAGGTGAAGGTCTGGGACCCCACCGACAGCAGCTACCAGCCGCGCGGCAAGCAGGTCAGCAAGCCAGGAGGCATCTGGTACACGCCCGTCAGCGGCATCTGGCAGACCGTCTGGATGGAGCCCGTCAACGACCACTACGTCAGCGACCTCCGCATCACGCCCGACATCGACCGCCACACCCTCACCGTCGCTCCAGCCCTCAGCTGCCCGGCTTATGCCGACCTGGCAGTGGTCAGCGTCTATGACGGCGCCTCCCTCGTAGCCTCAGCCAAGAGCATCAACGGCGAGCCCGTCGTCGTCAGCATGCCTGCCGACGCCCACCTCTGGAGCCCCGACGACCCCTTCCTCTACACCCTGAAGGTGGAGCTCAAGCACGAGGGCAAGGTGGTTGACCGCATCGACAGCTATGCCGCTATGCGCAAGTTCTCCACCGGCCGCGACGAGGCTGGCTTCCAACGCATGTTCCTCAACAACAAGCCGCTCTTCCAGATGGGACCGCTCGACCAGGGCTGGTGGCCCGACGGCCTCTATACCGCCCCCACCGACGAGGCGTTGCTCTATGACGTCATCAAGCTCAAGGAGATGGGCTTCAACATGATCCGCAAGCACGTCAAGGTGGAGCCCGCCCGCTGGTACACCCACTGCGACCGGCAGGGCATCATCGTCTGGCAGGACATGCCCAGCGGTGACAGCAGCCCACGCTGGCAAAATCACAACTGGTTCAACGGCACGGAGTTCAACCGCTCGGCTGCCTCTGAGGCTAACTACCGCAAGGAGTGGAAGGAAATCATCGACTACCTCTACAGCTATCCCTGCATCGGCACATGGGTGCCCTTCAACGAGGCCTGGGGACAGTTCAAGACGCCCGAGATCGTGGCGTGGACGAAGGACTATGACCCCACCCGTCTGGTCAATCCCGCCAGCGGCGGCAACTTCTATCCCTGCGGTGACATCCTCGACATGCACAACTATCCCGAACCCAAGATCATCCTCTTCGACCCCACTCGCGTCAACGTGCTGGGCGAGTATGGCGGCATAGGCCTCGCCCTTGAGGGACACCTCTGGGAGCCCGACCGCAACTGGGGCTATGTGCAGTTCAAGACTGCCGACGAGGTGACGGCCGAGTATGTCAAGTATGCCAACATGCTGCTCGACCTTGTCGGCAAAGGCTACTCCGCCGGTGTCTATACGCAGACGTCAGACTGCGAGGTGGAAATCAACGGCCTCATGACCTACGACCGCAAGGTCACCAAGGTCGATGTCGCCAAGGTGGCTGCCGTCAACAAGGCACTCTGCCGCTCTCTCAGCAAGTAAGCGTAGCTGCCCATTACAAAAAAATCATCGCGATGACCCACTTGAGTCATCGCGATGGTTCTTTTTAGCTACGCTGGGCTTTCAGAGCCCGATGGACTTAGTTGCGGTTGCCCTGCGGTCTGTCACCACGCGGACCACCCTGACCGCCGCCACGCTGGCCGAAACGGTTGCGCATCTCCTGCTGCATCTTCTCGTACTTGGTGAACTGATCCTTGGTGAGGATGCTCTTGATGGTGTCGTTCTGAGCCTTCTGGCGTTTCTCAAATTCGGCGCGGAAGTCCTCGCGGCTGCCCTGCGGACGCTCGCCCTGCTGCATCTTAGCCCACTGTTCCTGCTGACGCTTGGCGTCGCGGAGGAAGTAGTTGTAGAGGGCCTTGTTCTGCTTCTCGTTGGTCTGGCAGGCCTCCTTGATACGGTCGGTCTGGCGCTGGGCCATGTCCTCGGGTTTGAACTCGCGGCGCTGTCCGCGCTGCGGCTGCTGTGCGAAAGCACAGGTGCTGATGGCAAGAGCCATGATAGCAAAAAGAATCTTTTTCATCTTGTTGTTGATTTAAGTGAATAATGGTATATAACAATAACTTCAGCGGTAAACTGTTTTCAGAGGTCGTACATCCTTATGACAATCCCCGCCGCCAAAAGTTTAAAACATTCCGTCTTAAAAAAATCTCTTCGCCCGAATGCCTCCTGACAATCACCTTATATTATTATATGTTTTTCCGCTCAGCTTGCACTACCTTTAACTATTGTTTTAGGTAGGCGGCGCTTCGGGAACGAACGGAGCAACGAGAGCAAAAGAGCTTGCTCATTTTGCCGAGTCGTAACGGACGAAGAAGAATTCAAAACCAAAAAAAATTTACATTTTTCTTGTTTTTCCGCTCAGCTTGCACTACCTTTAACTATTGTTTTAGGTAGGCGGCGCTTCGGGAAAACCAAAAAAAAATTGCATTTTTCTTGTTTTTCCGCTCAGCTTGCACTACCTTTGCAGCCGCTTTTGAAAAAAGCATTGTGAAATTCATTCTTTAATTAACAAACAATCATGTATCTAAACCCAGAGAAGAAACAGGAGATCTTTGGACAGTACGGAAAGTCTAACACGGATACTGGTTCCCCCGAGAGCCAGATTGCCTTGTTCTCATACCGTATTTCCCACCTGACGGAGCACCTGAAGGTGAACCGTAAAGATTATAGTACCTCCCGTGCTCTGACGAAGCTGGTTGCCAAGCGCCGCGCCCTTCTGAACTATCTGAAGGATAACGACATTGAGCGCTACCGTGCTATCGTCAAGGCCCTCGGCCTCCGTAAGTAAGAACGGACAGCAACACAGGTACGAAAAATCCTCCGCTTTGAGCCGCAGCCTCCACATAGACCGCGGCTCATTGTTTTTTTGCTTACGGAATGCGTAAAAATCGCGCAATTAAAATTTGGAGTTCAGGAGTTCAGGAGTTCGGGAGTTGCAGGAGTTCTGACAAATGTACTACACACATCATTCCTTTCGGAACCTGTTTTCATAACCAATCATAACAATGAATTATGAACTAAAACGTGTATCGCAGTTGTACGGCCAGGTCCTCGGCATGGTTCTGGGCGATGAGGTCAGCACCCGAGCCAATCTCGTTGCGGTCGAAATAGTGCGTCCATCCCATTTTGATGGTGCAGGTTAGTCCTTTGCGCAGGCTTCCGCTGGCCATCAGCGCTCCGCGCAGGCCGTGACCGTAGTACGAGCGGTAGTTGTAGGCATAAAGCAGTCCGCGCTCGTAGCCGTAAAGGCGCGATGCCCATGCTGTGGTGCGGAACCACGCCAGCTCGCCGTTCACCGTCAACGGTCGGGCTGGATGTGTCCACGTCAGCCTGTCGGCTATCCGCAGACCATAGTCAACCCGCTCAGCATTCACCTGGCAGTAGTCGGCTGTGCCCTGCATGCTCCACGCCGTGCCCAAAGCCACATTGGCTTGTAGGCGCACACGCTGTGTCACCTCGCGGAACAGTCCGTCGAAGCTGTAGCCCGAAGCCACATTCCGCTCCTTCACCTTGCAGCGGTAGCGCAAAAGGTACGAACGGCTCTCGGCGGGGGTGAAGATGATGGTGCCCATCACGTCTGCTCCCTTCGACGGCCCGTCCACACGGTAGCGCGGTTCAGGGAAGCGGAACAGGTCGGCATAGGCCGTGAAGCGCCAGTGGCGGACGCTCTGCACGTCGGCTCCGACGTACAGACCCCGCTCGTTCCTCACCTCGCTGCCTTCGCCGAAGGCGTTGGCCTGCAGGGCCCAGTAGTCGCGTGTATAGTGGCGCTGGATCAGCGTGAAGGTGACGCGGTCGAAGGGCTCCACGCGCAGCGTGTTCAGCGTAGCCCAGCCTCCGTTGCCGCTCAGGGCTGTCTCGCCCACGAAGGTGACATAGCGACGATAGAGGGCATAGTCGGCGCTCCAGTTGGTGAAGCTGCGCCCGTGGGGGTAGTAGGTTTTGTAGGCCAGGTGCCCATTGGTGAGCGGACGGCTGTAGGCTTGCCACAGCCCCGTGGCCCCCACGTGCAGGCCGTTCCAGCTGTACTTCACATGTCCGCCTGCCAGCGTGCCGCCCACGTTGTCGTGCTTCTGCATCTCCGTCGTGGTGCGATGGTGGCCTGTGGTGAGGAGGGTGCTGATGGAGTCCATCGCCATCGAGGCATCGTAGCGGCGGTACGAGACGAAGCCGGTGACATCGACGCCGCCCACACTCACCGTGGCTGCTGCACCACGCAGGTAGTCTGTTTCGTTTGTCCCTCCGTGACGGCGGATAGCGTCGGCTGTGGCGTTGCGCTCCAGCTGGGCCAGCAGGGTGTTCTTGCCGAGCGAGAAGTTCGTGTTCATCACCAGCCCCTGCCCGAAGCCGAGGCGGTAGGTGCCGACGATGAGGTTTCGCAGCCAGCCCATGTCCTTGAGCTGCACGTAGCCGGCGTAGTAGTCGAAGCCCGTTCGTCCCAGCCGCTTGCCGTCGTTGCCACGCGTCATGAAGGGCTCTCCCCCATCCTTCTCTGCGGCGAAGCCCCAGAAGAAGTGTTCGCGATAGCGGTAGCTGTAGCGCACGGCGCCGTAGAGCGCGTTGCCCCAGTAGTGGCGCGAGGGGTGTTGCTGCCACTCGCTCAGCGTGAACGGCTCGTAACCCGCCCGCCGGTAGAGCGGCACGTCCATGCGGCTGAGGGCCGCACCCTTGCCGCGCGTCAGCCAGTCACGAAAACCGCTCATTTCATCGGGCTTTTCGGGCACGTCGAACGTCACGAAGCAGGCCAGCAGCTGCCGTGTGTCCCAGTCGAGCGAGGGGATGAGCATCAGCCCGCCCACGTCCCGCACAGGACCGTTCACGTCCAGATGGTAAAGGATGTCCTCCACCTGCTTCGGCGTTAGGAAGATGAGCTGCTCCAGCTGCTCCTTGGTGGCGGTATTGATGCATATGGGGTGTTCGTGCAGCGAGGCCAGCTCGTCCACGACGTTCTCCCACGCCGTGCCTTCGTCCTCGGGGAAGAGACGCTGCTCCAACAAATCCTCCCACGTCTCGCCTTGCGCGTAGCCGTTCATGCCAGCCAAAACAAGCAAAAACAGGGCGGCTGAACGCCAAAAACATCCTTTCATGGTGCAAAAATAGTGAAAAAACACAAACAACCGTCAACTTTATGCCCTAAAATGAAACTCTTTGCTTACATTTGCAGCGTGAAACCGATGGGACGATACTTCGCTCTGTGGCTGTTGCTGCTGGCTGCCGGCTTGACAGCCTCCGCTCAGGTCTATACCGACAAGGCTCTGCCGGTCGATATCTACAAGGGCGACACCATCCCCGTCATCCACATGCGCGACGTCTATATCTACAGTCCGCCCAAGTTCAAGAACCGCCGCATGGAGAAGGAGTACTGGCGCAACGTCCGCGACATCAAGAAGACGCTGCCCCTGGCGCAGGAGATACGCGGCATCATCATCGAGACCTACGAGTACATGCAGACGCTGCCCGACGACAAGGCCCGCGACCGCCACATGAAAAAGGTGGAGAAGGAGCTCATGTCCACCTACACCCCCCGCATGAAGCAGCTGACGCTCCGTCAGGGCAAAATGCTCATCAAACTGGTTGACCGCGAGTGCAACCAGACGGGTTACGACCTCATCGTCGTCTTCCGCGGCAAATTCCGTGCCACGTTCTACCAGGCCTTCGCCGCCCTCTTCGGCGCCAGCCTCAAGAGCGGCTACGACCCCGAGGGCGACGATGCCGATCTGGAGGAAATCATCTGGCTTGTTGAAAACGACATCCTTTAACCCCCACCAAAGCCGTATAACAATCCGCAACGCCATTCGCACCGTTCTCGACAGCCTCAATCTTCAGATTTCAATCTTCAGTTTTTAATCCAAAGACGCCGCTTAGCGCGCACGATGCGGCAAGGCGGGCTAACAGCCACCTTGCCGCATCGGCTCTTTTGCACTTCCGCCCGAAAAGGGGACTGTTACTTATTTTGATTGACAGTTTACAACTATATTTTAAACATTCCCTACATCCCTACATTTTTGCCAATAAATAACTATTTGACAGCTAGTTGAACCAAGTAGGGAATGAAAATCCCTACATGCCTTAAATGCCTTTATTCCTGAACGTAAGGGCAAAAAATGTAGGGATGTAGGGAAAAACATAAAACGTAGTAGGGGAAACAGATCTCCATAACCCGCTTTTCGCACCATTGTCATCGGCAGCAAGCGAACAGGAGGGATTCGATTAGCCCTATTATCTTATTGTCTTATCTTTTTTT
>JAILEU010000109.1 GCA_024697785.1 Bacteroidaceae bacterium
ATTTTTTTCAACGATGAAAAAAACACTTTCCCTCATTCTTTGCGCCCTGTGCGCAGGAACGCTGTCAGCCCAGGAAGCCCTTTGGAGCGGCAGCCAGGTAACCTCGCCCGTCGTTAATGCCGACGGCTCCGTCACCTTCAACCTCGTAGCCCCCAAAGCCGTCACGGTAGAGGTCACGGGCGACTTCCTTCCCCCGCAGAAGATTGAAACGCCGCGCGGCAGCTACGAGGCTCCGGGCGTGGCCAAGCTCGAAGAGAAAAACGGCGTCTGGACCTACACCTCCGCGCCCCTCGCCCCCGAGCTCTACTCCTACACCTTCCGTGTCAATGGCATGACCACCCTCGACCTCTCGAACGTCTATGTCAACCGCGACGTGGCTTCGCTCACCAGCATCTTCATAGTCAGCGCGAAGAAGGGCGACAAGGGCGACCTCTACCAGGTCAACGAAGTGCCCCACGGCGACGTGGCCAAGGTGTGGTACGACAGCCCCACGCTGAAGATGAAGCGCCGCATGACCATCTATACCCCTGCCGGCTACGACAAGGGCAAGAACTACCCCGTGCTCTATCTGCTGCATGGCGCAGGTGGCGACGAGGACGCCTGGACGACCCTCGGCCGTACCGCCCAGATTATGGACAACCTCATCGCTACGGGCAAGGCCAAGCCCATGATCGTCGTGATGCCTAACGGTAATCCCGGCAGCCAGGCCGCTCCCGGCGCATGGTCGCGCGGCATGTACCCGCCCTCGATGCGTGGGGCAGGCGGACAGCCCGCAGCCTCCATGGATGAGAGCTTCCCCGACATCGTGAAGTATGTCGAGAGCCACTACAAAGTGGCTAAGGGCAAGAAGAACCGTGCCATCTGCGGCCTCTCGATGGGCGGCGGACACTCATTCGCCACCTCCAAGCGTTATCCCGACATGTTCAACTACATCGGCCTCTTCTCAGCCGGACTCGGCATCGGCGGCGGACAGCAGGGACAGTCGTTCTACCAGCAGCTGAAGAACAGCTCCGAGGTCAGCGGACAGCTCGCCAAGCTCTTCGCCGGCAAGCCCGCACTCTACTGGATTGCCATCGGTAAGACCGACTTCCTCTATCAGCAGAACGCCGACCTCCGCAAGTATTTCGACGAGATGAACTACCCCTACGAGTACCTCGAGACCGAGGGTGGACACATCTGGCGCAACTGGCGCATCTATCTCACCGAGTTTGCCCAGAAGCTGTTCTAAACCCCTCAGGCCGTTCCCTGAGCCACCTTGCGCTGGTACTCTTTAGGCGAACAGCCTTTGAACAGCTTGAAGTTACGGTAAAACGACGTAGCGCTGGCGAAGCCTGAACGCTCACCCACCTCGGTGAGCAAAAGGCTTCGCCTTTCTTTCATCATCTGGGCGGCATATTCCACCCGCATCCGGTTGACGTACTCGTTGAAGGATACGCCCATTTCGCGGTTAATGGCGTTATAGACGTAGTTGCGGTTGCTGCCGACGCGCACGACCAGGTCGTTCAGCTTCAGGTTCGGGTCCAGGAACAGCTGCTCGTCACGCATCACCTTCTCTATGCGCTTTCTCAACCCGGGCATATGCGACGCCGTGGCAGGGCTGGCAGCCTCGGCAGCTTCAGCCTGAGATGATTCGGTTGAACCTTGCCCGTCGTTCGCCTCAGCATCCTTTTCCACTTCGACGTTTTTCCCAAAGGGAGCCGATGCCGTCAGGGCCTTCTCGTCACGCTCTATGTCGGCAATGGAGAACTGTTGCTTGCAGCCCAGATAGCCGATGGCATAGAGCAGCGTGGAATATAAGACCGAGGGCAAGGACAGCAGCCAGGGCGAGTCGGCAAAGTGCCGCCGGCCCACGAGGTTGCTCAAGAAGGAGGCAAAAGACGTGATGGCAAAAATAATCAGCATGACGTGCATGGAGCGCAACGTCCTGCCCTCGGTGTCGGAATAGGCCGATGCCACCTCGTCATCAAAATGCCGGATGTACCTGCTGCCGATGATGAACACGGGGATAATCTGCAAAGCAAAGATGACCTTACAGGCCAGATGGACATAGACCTGCAGTTGCGCGGGTCGGGACGGCTGGGTGATAAGTCCGTTGTAGAGAAACGACTCGATGAACAACGCCGTCTCCTTGTCGCTCATCACCAAGTACAGGCAGGCCACCGTCACCCCTCCCAACACGGCAGGCAGCAGGGCAATCCAATGAACCCAGCCATGGTGGGCGCGATGGGTCAGCGAGCGGATGTAGAGCAGATACATCGGATATACCGCAAGGTTAGCCGCCGCATAGATCGGGTCCGTCACGGGAAGGAGGCTGGTGATCCGGTTGAAGTAAAAGAAGTGGCACCCATAAAGCAACGTGGATGTCAGCATGAATATCAGAAGCCACGCAAGGGGACGTGTCCGGCGCTGGATCAGCTCGAGGGCTATCTGCAGGCTCCAGAACAGGCAAACCATTACGGGCAGAGCGGTTGTCAAAATCAGTTTCATGGCGCGAAGATAGCGCCTTTTCTCCTTTTTACCGCCTATTTCGGACAAAAAGTAGGCGATTTTGAACGATTTTGCGTTTTTGCAATCGTTTTTTTGCGTTTTTGCACTATTCTTTCTTCCGAAATGGGAGCACGCTTAGACAAACAAAAAGTATCTTTGCATCCGAAAACAAGAACATAATGCATATGAAAAGGACATCTACCCTATGTGCACTTCTGGCGCTTGTTTTAGGCGTCATGGCACAAGGTGACTTCAAGGTCACAACCCTGCAGTACGAACAACTGCCCGATATGAATCATGCGCGCATGTCGCACATCATCTTTCCCTCTGGCGACGGGTTCGTCGTCATAGGCGGTCATACCACGGGCTTCGATCGCGAGGCGAGCGCCGAGATATTCGAAAACGGCACCTGGCGCGACCTGCCTACACCCCATTACGTTCATGACGGAGGCGGCTCAGCCATCCTCGACGATGGACGTGTACTCATCTTCGGCGGACACAACGGCGGCTGGGGCACCGGAGGCGGTAATGCCGGCATCGATGTCTATAACCCATCCTCACAGACGTTCTCCGACGGCGGACAGATGGCCAGCGGAAAAGCCTTCGCCCGGGGCGTGGTCCTCGACGGCAAGGTGTACATCAGCGGCGACTACTGGACGGCCTACTACGGCTCAACCCCACAGCCTGTGGAGGTCTGGCAGGGCGTAGGCACCACCACGCTACCCGGCCTCCCCGCCTACTCATACACCTATCATTACGTCTGCCCCAAGAGCGACGGCAGCGCCTTCCTCATGGTCGATAATATCGCCGGATTCTACTACTACGGCTCGGACTACGACCCCACCCTGCTCGACAAGGTCAGCATTACCGACGGCGTCACCAACCCCGTCCACGTCGCGCTCTTCAGCACGTGGAACCCGATGGGCGTCACCGATGCCGTGCGCACCCCCGACTATGCCATCGGCGACGGACGCTACCTGATGGTCTGCAGCCATAACACAGAGAAGCGCTGGGCCGTCGCCATGCTCGACGCCGATGCCGAAGAGGCGACCCTCGTCTGCGAGCTCCCGAACATCGTTGGCGAATCCCTGGTCGAATGGAGCAACAACCTGCTGGTGAACACCGCCCGCAAGGAAGCCTACGTCGTCACAGCCGGTCTGAACAACGAATACACCTACACCTATTATATCGCCACTATCGACTACGAGCAGGGCGTCGTCAAGGAAGTCAGCTGCGCCGGCGGATTCAGCTTCCGCTGCGGCAACCCCGGACTGGCCCTTATGTCCGACGGACGCATCCTCTGCACGGGCGGTTCTGAGACCAGCACGAGCAACTTCGACCCTCATGCCCATGCCCTTGCCTTCGTGCCCAACAGCGGTATTACAGACAACATCAGCACCACCTCTGCTGCGTCAGCCCAGCGCGCCACATACTACGACCTGCTCGGCAAGCCCAGCAGCCCCGCAAGCCGTGGCATCCTCATCGTCCGTAGCGCCGACGGAAGCGCCCGGAAAATCTTCGTTCCCTGACGCCGGCTGCATACATCGTTTATACTAAACTGGACGCCCCGCATCGCCCCCCTGTCCCCCAACAAGGCGATGCGGGGTTTTTCTTTATGATTATCCGCAATCATCCGACAGACGGCCTGAAAGGCCAAAAGATTATAGCCCAGGGCAACGCCCTGGGTATATTTGAACACACTTCATCCCACGCCCTGAAAGGGCAAAAGCTCTTGATAATAATGCTTTTGCCCTTTCAGGGCGAGAGTTA
>JAILEU010000180.1 GCA_024697785.1 Bacteroidaceae bacterium
GTAGGCTTCAAGCAAGCCCTGTTTATGCAAGCATAACCATTCCTTGCCTGAAACCACAGACAGCCTACGGCCCCAGCAGTACAACCAAGAAAAACCGTGAAAAAACGAAAGCAGAGTCAAGCTTGCTTGAACCGACGCCAAGATGAGAGCCATCAAGCTTGCTTGAATGGCCGAGGTGCGAAGGAGGAAGAGCGAAGCTCAACTATGCTGAGCTGCATCCTGCTTTTAGGCTCTGTCCTGTGTGCTAACGGTTTTCTAGCGATAGCGGGGTTTTTCTTTTGCTCTGGTATCATCCAGTATGGATGGTGTTATGGCTGTAGGCTTTTATCTGTAAGCTGGCTTACAAGGAAAAGCCAACAGCCATAATATCTGAGACAAAGTCTCTGGGCAGAGCAAAAGGGTTTTGATGGTTTTGGTTCATGGAAACACAGGTTTCTGCAAGTGAACCCATTTTTCGCAAATGTTGCAAGCTTTTCAGGCTTTTTTCGGATTTGCGAAATAAATTCAACAGCTGTCAACGGCTCCTTTTCGCCAACCCACTCAGGATTACCCATTTGCGAAAACCACGTTTTTCGCAAAATGATTTTGCCGTTTCAGATGGTATCACTATGTCAAAGATCGCGCGCGTTCCTATTTTTACACTAACCTAACTTTTCCAACGCCTGTGAGAGAAGATTTTTTAGCGGTATATCATTCTTGTTCACAGGCATCAGCCGTTCAGAATCTTCCTTACTCCTATCTTGACTATAATAATATAGTTCCCGGTCTCCATCTATAGCCATTAGTGTTATGAGACTTCCTACAAGTGCTGTTCCTGGTGAGACGTAGCAGATAAGCCTGTGTTTATTGTCATCCTTTCTCTCGATTTTTGTCGTCAAGACATCATGACATGACTTGAAATCATTATAGTTGCAAGGATCTGTCCAATCAAAAGTAAGGTTTTCTATCTCCTCTTCCTGAGTGGGAAACTCTATCAAGGCCACTATTTTGATGAGCAGTTCCATTTGTTCTGTTACACGTTGTTTACCTTCTAACAAATCTGCCACACTTTTACCTTTTAACGAGTCTGGCCATATAGCCTTACCCTCTTTTTCATACGAGAACAGGAATTCCATTACGTCCTTGATGTTCTTACTAAGATCCGTGTCTGACATTTTGTTAAAATCGGATCTGAGTATCAGCAATTCGCAATTGTTGATTTGCCTCCCTTGCAATATCCGCACAAGCGGTCTCAAATTGAGTTCCGAATAATCACGAGTTCTCGGAAGACCAATCATCGATATAGCTGAAACAATCGTTTCTTTAACTTCCTTATCCTTTTCTTCTTTTCCATTCGGAAAGAAAAAGACAAGAGCAACAAGGCCCAGAATACACGCCAATGTAGAGAAGAGCACATTACACAGAGCGTTGCCTGTTTCTGAGAACAACCCATGAACAGCATTTCCTAACCAACCGATATGGATGACGAAGGTCAACAGATAGATTGTGCCAAGGAGAGTAGGAGATATGGCATTCGCCAATAATTTGCTAATGGTACTACGGATAGAAAACGTAAGCCCAGACAGTTTACAGACGACCCAGAACAACACCAACAAAACAAATAATGCCATCAATAGGCACCAGTGTATGTGTGGGAAAACGAGCATCAGAACCTCTGCTGCCAAGACGAGGATGATAGCTATCCAGCTAAAAGGTTCTTTCTTGAGGGTTCTCTTCTTGAATATAGAACAAATCGCTTTTTTCAATTTTATCCACCAACGGACTGCTCTTGGAGGAACATATTCCCGGAAACGGGCAAAATGGAAGACGGAGACTTTCTGTCCTGCGTCATTGATAAACGAATCGTGCTCTGTACAGGATGCCAGACAACGAATGCCTTCCTTCTGGAGTTTGGCTATGAGAGCGTAACAGAACGTCTGCTCACCCATGATGTGAACGGTCAAGTCCTGAGGCCGTCCCTTGCTTTTTATAATAGCAAGATATTTGTCAGCGAGTCTCCTAATCTCACCCTCTGTTGACTTCTCATTAACAATGGGAAAAGGGATGTCAACAATCTCACCGTACGCTTGGGCTGCGTTAAGCTGTTCTTCACTCCATCCTGAAGACGGGTGGTTTGTTAAATTGATAAACATGGTGTCGTTATTTAATGTAGAAATCGTCAATCATGTGCAAGGTCTTTCTGGCTCTGGTCATAGAGGTATAGACCCATTGGTAGGTCTCCTTGGTGGGATTGAGCGTGAGGTTTCTGGGAACATGGACATAGACCTCGTCCCACTCTCCGCCCTGGGATTTATGGCATGTGATGGCATAACCAAAAACACAGCGAAGGGCATTAAGGTAGGGATCATTCATCATTGCATTGTAGAAAGCCCCCTTTTGTTTTTGCGTAATACCCTTTTCCCTCATTCGGATGATGAAGTCGATGAACAAGGCCTGCTGCTGCCTGCTGTCGAGATTCAACCGGCCCTGATAGGCAGTCTCCTCCATCAACAGGGTGGTATAGGTCTTGCCGGTAAACAGTTCTTTCACTCTTACCTGACGGAAGGACAATTGGGCGCGAATGGTCGTGTGGACATCGATCTCTTCGATTGTCACCATATCTCCATTCATCAGCCCTGTGGACAAATTGTTCTGAATCACCATCAACAGGTCTCCCCTCTGAATGCGGCTGCCAGAAAAACCAAGTTTCTGACGAATCACTTCGGACAACTGACTACAGGCTTTATTGCTCCGGCAAATGCAAACGGCACTATTGAGACCTGAGGTGTTCACTTTCGCGACATAATCGTTAATCATCGTCTCAAGGTCGGGATGTAGCGCAATGTCCCTATACTGACGAAACGGCAGGAACCCCCATAGCTTCTGCGATCCGTAGATCTGGCTGTTTTCAGGAGCATGGTTGTAAAGGCGACGGATTTGCTTGGAAGCCTCCACAATCCCACAGACTCCATCCTGACGCATAATCTCCGTCAGCTGGGCCTCCTGTGCGGTCAATCCGAACTGTTCCTTAAAATAGTCTTTCATCAGGGCCGGAGAGTAGTATTCTTCTATAGGCGGCAACTGGCATGGGTCGCCCACAAAGATGTACTTACTGCCTGAACGCTGGTCGTAATCAAGCAGATCCGTCAAGAGACGGCCGTCGCCAAACCTGGCCTGCGTGATATCCTGAGTGGCAACGTCGGATACCATCGAAGCCTCATCAATGATATAAACCGTCTCAGGGGTTTCATTCTCGTTCAGTTGAGACGGTTCGAACACCAAGAAAAGCTGACCATCCTTATCAACTGTAGGCTCTTCTTTCTCACCGAAGTCCCTGTTAAGCCCATTGAAGGCGTAAATCAGCGAATGGATGGTTGACGTCTGACCGAAACTGTCTGAAAGATTGGCAAGCACTTTGGCCGCACGGCCCGTCGAGGCCAACAACCGATAGTGCTTTCCCCTCTCCAAGAGAGCCTTTATCAGAAAGCGTACAAGTGTGGTCTTACCCGTTCCGGCATATCCTTTTAGGATAAAGACACGATCCCTGGACGTATCGACAAAGTCAAGAACCTGTCTAAGCACATTTTCCTGACTGACGGTCAACTTGATATTTTCGGAATCACTCCTTCCCATAACAATCCTTCAGAATATATGCAGTAGAGGCATATTGCAGGTATTCCGCATTCAGGTATTTGATGCACTTCAGAATTTTAGGTATTCCCTTTTTCAGCTCTTTGTATTTGATGGCACCATTTCCATGAGCCAACGAATTGCGCGATTGCCTGATGGGCTCATACAAAGGACGGATTTCCCTTACCAACGGATTGTCGGCAAGTTCATCTGCCACTTCCGGGTATTCTGCCAGCTCATTTTTCCAGTTCCTTCCCAAAAGGTCATCGTAGGTCATTCCGAGGATAGAAGACACAAACACCCTAAACTGCTTAGATGACATTCTTGGCGGTTTCAGTTCGCCGAACATATCCGAAACACGCAGGATGATATATTCTGCTGCCAGCGGATAGGCTTGCATCAGCATATCGTGCTTGATTGTCCAGTTGATGGCTTCTTCTATATTCCTGTAGTCATTTTGACTCGCAAAGCCTTCCGTCTCTTTGTATAGTTCATCCAGTATATTCCGGATAGGTACGGCTATATTCTGCCGTTTTCTGACAATCTTGTAGTAACTTCTGAAAGAAGATATGAACTTACCACTCTTAATCTCTTTCAAGTCAATAGTTGCAATATACTCATCCAATTGTGAAATGGACTTTCCCAAATCACGGATCGCCTGATCAGACGTAGGCACCTGCTCTGCAATGATGGCATCTTTCAAACTTGTCACCTTTCCAAACTCTTTCAAGTTGCTGGCGACCTGATTGTACTCCTGCAAACGAGCGATATCGGTCAAGTCAACCACAGGAACAATCCGCTGCTCAAGAGGCAGTTCTTTCACCTTATAGGCAGGCCCTAACTTTTCAAAGGCTCCATACAAGATTGTCATAAGTCTAGTGCCCTTCATGAACTTTGAATAATTGAAAAGCACGATGGAGAAAAGCGGAATAGAGCGGAAGGCATGGGTCACATCAAAGTAAATCTGGTCATCGGGCTGCAATTGAGCATAGACGGTATTGAAAATGTTCCATATCTCTCCCTCCGAAAAGCCCGCTTCAATATCAAACTCTTCAATCTGAGCCTTGAGTCCGATGCGTGTCTGCAAATCCTGGAGCCGATGCTGAAGACCAATCCTTTCAATTTCATCTGAAATACGAGACTGCCCATTATCGAACCAATTGATTTCCTTTGATCCCTCCTCCCCGGTTGTCTCCATGGAGGTACAGAAGACAAGTATCCTGTCATCTTCCGTCCAGTCCTTACAAATTTGTTCTATCAAGGCCTCCTGCACGAATCGTACAGGAGCAGATACGACCCCATCAAAGTCGTAACTACATTGCACGTAGTTGTTGGTTCCTAAGAAGGAAATAAAAACTTTGCGGGACATATTATTGCAACTTGACAAAGCCCATCAATTGAAGTTTCCCTTTGTATTCCACTATTTTACGAGACTTGTAGTTGGGTATTTTGATAGGATTATTATTAACGAACTTGGTTTTGAAGCCCGTTCGTGTATAATCGTCATATTGCCAATCGCCAGTTATAGAGTGGAATCCGGAACCAGCTGACATCTTTAGGACACAATAGGAATTATCACCTTTACAAGGAATCTGGCTTAACAAGAAATCAATACCATCAATTATCTCATTTGTCCTCTCTGCCTCAAGATAGCTCTCAAAAAATTCTTTTTCTTTCTGAAGATAGTCCCATGTGGCATCATTGATGATACCGAACAACTTTTCAATACCCGAAGCCAATAATTCCTTCTTATCTTTGGCATACTTTATCTTAGGCCCGATTATGGAATCAGATACGAGTCTTAAAAAAGCGTCATTCAGAAGCCTTATGTTACCCACACCTTTCATTCCAGGTAACACACATTCATACAACGTGTTGAACCCCATAGGCTCGTATTCCCTAGAAGTAAAATAATTACTATGCTTCCAACCACTATGCCATATATCCCGGTCTCTTTCTTTCCAGAGATTGAATAGACGTGAGTTCACTAAACTGGTTTTTTCCATCTCAGCATCTCCGACCTGAATAAAGCGCATGAAATCGGTATTGTCTTTCATGTTACCCAAGACAGAGCCGCAATCTCTCTCTTCTGTTCTAAAATAATTAAAAAGGATAGAGCGTATTGCCCCCTTCAGAGAACTACCTGCAATGATAGGCTTATCGTGTAACTGATTTCTCAAAAATGATTTGATGGGATTGGTTGATACTGCAGGCAAATCGAACACATAATCCGAAACCTGCTCCAATTTGTCATCAATCAGTTCGCAAATTCCTTTCTCGTCAGTTTTAGCAAGCAAAGGCGACAACGTATCAACACCTATTCCTAAAGCAACAATTTTAGTAAGATCGATAATATACACCTTGCCCCCTTTGATAATATAGTCTGCGCCACGAATCCAATCGTTGCTTGTTCCAGCTCCTACCGAAAGCGGGGTAATGACTTCTATCTCTAATTGACGTCTTTCGTTCATATAAATATCATTTGATTGTGATAGGCAGCACGATTGCCTTTCCATTACGCCAAATGGAATGATCGACTATTCGTTCACCAATCTCTCCTTCTGGTTTCAAATCCGCAATTCGCCCTATGCTATACGTATTTGAAGTACTACAGAATACAGAGCCCGGCAGGAAAGCATAGATGGCATTTTTGCGTAGGGTTGTATAGGGAGGTGTCGTTATCCAACCGCCACGACGGGTGAAGTCGTAGGCCACCTTGTCATCGATAAGTAGTTGGTTAAGTTGTTCTTCTGATTCAGGGATGAGCATTGACAATAGAACCCAATGATCTGCATCATCAGGTGTTTGTAGTTCCATCTCTTCATCCATTATGGTTTCGAAAAAGCCATATCCGACATACCGATCAGTACCAATACCCTCCATTTTTAATATCTGTAGTGCCTCTTCTAATAAAGAGGTGTCACCATAAGCAAGGAAATATAGGCCAGAATAATCCTTGAAGGAAATCCTGTCAACATAATAAGGCACTGCCGGTTCTTTTCCCGTCCTGTCTTCTATTTTGACACGTTGCATCACTTCCGACTTTACGAAATCCCTTGAACCTGTAGCATCCTCAGGAAGTTCAGTTTCTGTCAGGTAAGACGCCTTTATCAGACTGATGTCATTGCTTTTTCCGTAAAAGAATATATCTCCTTGCAGCAGCCTACTATATAGACGTGTATCAACCCATTGCACCTTTTTCACTTTCTTGGCATCAGCAGGGTCTGACAACTGAGGCAATGTGGATTGCAAAGGCATTGGCAGGAAAAAGGTAGGTTTGCTGCCCCTTTCGAACTGATAATAAGGAAAGAGGTCGCTGATAACACATCCCAAATCGCCGTTTTCTGGTACAGGTCTCCCCACTTTGGCCAAACATGATATTAGCGCAGCATAAAGCGTGTCAGAATGAATAGTCTTTTGACTGACACTAGCATCATCACGCAGATCACTGATATGTAACGGTGCCGTAAAATGGAGTCTATATGTCTTAAATTTCACCGAGTTCATAGGCTTTTTCTTCTGTCCAATCCGGTCCTTCAAATTGTATCGCCTTCCAGTTCTTAAATGCAATCTGGCCGTAGCCACGCGACCCACTGCCTCCAATATAGTCGTTAATAATCATGGCGATGCCATCCTTAAATGTTTTTACCAAGGCTTGTTCTTCTTGCAAATCACCCCATACGTTGATGACGAACTCAGCATTAAATTCAGCACCAGCGGGAACACGCTCTATCTGACGAGGATTACCAGCTGTACCCTTAACGCGATCAATGGTGTTTTCAAATTTGTTTTCTGTAAACGGCATATCAAGATTGTCGCTCTCTTCAAGTAGAACCTTGGACTCTGGCGTCAACATGGCATCTCTTACTATTAGACGAGAGGGCTGGGCATTTTTGTTACCTTCAGTGAAACCAAATAAATTACGAATTGAACCGTTATCTTTACCTATATCCCCATGTTGAACTATGCCGTTTGCCTGCTCTAACAAGCAACGCATTTTACCTTTTAGAGAACTTCCAGGAATGTAAGGTTGGTTTTCTTTTGTTGCCAACTTGATGACTGGGAGATCAATACCACCTATTTCTACACTTTCCTTACTGCCACCAATATGAAGACCTGTAAGCAGTTCAATGGTAGTCGTTATCTTTATTTTTTTTACCAACTGTGCCATAATTTTTTATTTTAAATTAATTATTCTGCTGCTTTATGATAGGCTACAATAGCCTCAAAAATCGAAATGAAATTTTTGAATGCTTTTTGTTTATCAGTGGTTTCTTGAGCGGCCACTACATCAATAGCTTTTGACAAGACGTTGAACAAATCCTCTATCTTGTAATATTTCTTTCCATCTTTCACTCGGCCTACAGCATATGCCAATTTCGGCTTTAGAAGCACAAAACTGCTTTCATTATAGCCCATCATTTGCTGACGTTTTACTTCTCCAAAAAATCTGCGAAGCTGACTACTTGTCAATTTAGATTCCTCCACATCAACAGGTTCTTCCCTTTTCGTTTTAGGATTAAAACGATTTTCTTTATGTTTACCATTTCTGGCAAGATGCATTCCGAACCTCTCGGCAAATTCTACAGTCGAGTCGGTTACACCAATTCTGATTGCATCTACAGGGATGTATTCATCCCATTGTTGTTCCCATTTTTTCATACCTACATTATTTATATATTAATATTCTTTATCTTGCAACAATAATTCGGCCCAACGAGCAGCTACAGCTATCAGTTCCAAATGCCTATTCTTTGGCAAGTAATCATCCCTAAGGCCTTTACAGAACCGGTATAGTTTCGCCTTCACCTTTCTTTTCTCTTCATTTCGCTCATTACCAAAGGCTTTCCATTTATCCATATAGCGGGTCAAATAATAACTCATGTGCCACATATAACTGTAATTAGGAGACAGGCCTTTTGCCTTTCGCTCTTTGTTCAAATCAGCAATATTAGAATAGAGCATTATCTTGTGAAGGATACTCTTACTGAACCCATAGTCTTTGTGATATTCTGTGACAAACTCCACGAATTTGTCCTTAAAATAGGACACATAATCATACTCATGGATTATAGATATATCGCTCCCATTTTCATCTTTAAAAACAAAGAAATAGTTTATGTTCCCTGACTCATCCTTATTTGTTTTCCAAGAAATCGTCCGACCAAACATATTGAAAGCATTCTTCTCTCCTTGCTTGGCAGCTTCTTCTGCATCACCAGCCATATCAGCCGCCTTTGCGATTGGGAACTTTGGTTTTACAATAGCTATTCCGCCGGAAATGCTTATACTGCGCTTCGGTTTATCGGGGGCAAAGATATCTATATAGGATTCATCCTTGAATTTTTCTATCGTCCTATCATGAATAAGCTTTGCGAAATCAATGACTATATCCCAACGTCCTACAATGAACAAATCATCTCCACCTGCATAGATAATATTAAGAAATTGTTTATACTTCTTTCCCTTTTCTGAACCATCTTCTATCTCTTCAAGAAGCAGCTTATTCTTTATATCCTCTTCAAAGAAATGCCTTGACTTTTCTGAGAATCTTTTGTATTCATCAATGGTAGGAAAACCAACAATAAAACGTTTTCCCATTCCGTCAACGTCCATTCGGAGAATACCTAGATAGCTGCCATCCGCATATTCCTCGAATGTTTTCAAGCCTTCTTTCTGTCTCAACCTTTCCCCTTCCTCTATCTGCCTGATGGCTGATGGCAGATAGAATAGATTTTTGTCGTCGTCAATGGTGTATTTGGCTTTCTTCTCCAATTTGGTGATGTCAAATTCAACTCCTGTAAGCGCACAGACTTTATGCCCACCACCAACAATCAGTTCCTTACTGTCCTCATCATAATTGAAACCAAAAAATTTGCTGGGATGTGAGAGAATTAAATCTTTAAACTTCTGACCCTTCTGCCTGGCGAAGTCTGCATTCACATATTTCCAAAGGACACCAGAAGTAGTATTCAGCTCATCTTCATGCCTTTCGACATAGAATTCGCCACCTTCTTCTGCGAAGGCAACATAACTGATATTAAGACCTAATTGGCCTCTGTGCTCCTCCCAAAGTTTTTCCTTAATTAGTTTTGTACATTCATCTATTGCATTGGCAATAGCTTGTGTATTATTGCTAATTAAATAGAATTTTCCACCAGAACAATATAGTTCATCAAATGTCCCGCCATAGCCCTCAATAGTATCTTCAACCTTATTACAAACTTCTCGAAGATAATTACTTAGAAAAGCAGAGCGACCTTTCAGACTAACAGAAGCATGCTTTGATGTGATGTTGTAGAGGAACTTCTGGATGCCAGACAGGTCTCCTCCGACAAACAACTTGTTATATTCTCTTTGTGCCATATTGTTAATTATTCTTTTTATTCTTTATGGGATTTCTCTTGATAGACGATGCCACATCCTATGCTGGCATTCTTGCCTATCCCCACATTGTTGGGAATAGACAAATTACAGATAAAGTCTGCGTTGAAAGCCATCAAGCCTAGACCTTTATTATATATAAGGAAGGGCTCACTGAGATTCGTAATCCGAACTAACAGCTCATCTTCAAGATGGATATCAAGACCTTTCAGCATTGAGAGGAGATTGCCTTTAAGAATGTTCTCCAAAAAAGGAATTCGATCATTTTCATCTTTAATTGCCTGATATAACAAATAGTTTTTAGAGTTCAACGGAAGCCAACGATTCAAGTGATACTTGAAAGGTCTATTCCACGTCTGCAACAAAAATCTAACTGGAAAAACCCGAGTTACTGCACACTTCAGTTCTTTATCACCGACTAAAATAGTGTCAGGTGACTCAGATATAAACTGACCAATAACATCTGCTCCTTTCTCCACACAAACAATGGCGGCCTTTCCGTTTAGGCGTTTATATTGTATTAAGGGATAGGAATAACGGAAAGAGTCTTCACCGGTATGGTTATGATAAAGAACATCAGCTTTATCGCCAAGGCTCTTCAATACCGCTCCACGAAATAAAGAAATCTCTGTGTAGCTGATTTCTGTGTCGTAAAACACGGTTATAGTTCGTATGTTTTTTCCCATGGTATAACGTCGTTCTTTTGTTTCTGCGTGCAAATATACGAAATTTTTCATTTAACCTATCCTTTTCGCGCTTTTTTCACAAAAAAGTATTTAATTTATTTTCAACACCAGACGAAAAACTTGCTGCAAATTGTGAAGCTTCGGTCATGCCAGAATAAAGGGAAGCTGAGCTTCGTTCATCTTCCTTCACGACTCGGCATAGCCGATACTAGCATCGCTTTGCTCACGCTGCTTCATTCGTTGACGGTACCTTCGTTTGTCACGACTCGGACGAAGTGCGAAGGAGGGGGAGGGAGGCGCAGTCGGAAAAGGGAGATGTATTCGTAAAATTCGTGTAATTCGTAGTACAGGAATCGTCCGGAAGTAGTTTTGAGGAACAATCGGAGTCGTCAGTTTTCGTCGCTCTGTGCTGCGGCGTCGATGTTGCGGCGTAAGCCGTCGTACTTGGCCCGCTTGACGGCGCTCCCGCTGAAGAGGCTGCTGTAAGCCTCAGGGGTGAGGGCCTGCCAGTCGTGGCGCCTCATGCCGAGCAGGGCCGAGGAGGGACGGAAGGCGGGCTCGGCGGTGGGGGTGGCGAAACGGTTCCAGGGGCAGGCTTTCTGGCAACTGTCGCAGCCGTAGATGCGCCCGCCCACACGAGAGGAAAAGCCCGATGAAATGGGCGATTTTTGCTCAATAGTGAGGTAGCTGACGCACCCACGGGCGTCGAGGCAGGTAGTGACGTCGGCACGGAGGGTGAGGGCTCCGGTGGGACAGGCGTCGACGCAGCGGTGACAGGTGCCGCAACGCGAGGAAAGAGGGATATCGGGACGGAGGGGAAGGTCGGTCAGGATGAGGCCGAGGAAGAACCAGCTGCCCATGCCGGGGATGATGAGCAGGTGGTTGCGTCCCTCCCAGCCAAGGCCGGCACGTACTGCCCAGTAGCGCTCGAGCACAGGGGCGCTATCGACGAAGACACGTTGCTCGCCGTAGGGAGGTAGTTCGCCCTGCTCGCGGCGAAGGCCGTCCATATAGGCAAGCAGTTGGAAGAGCCGTTCCTTCACCACATGGTGGTAGTCCCTGCCGTAGGCGTAATAGGCAATCTGCCATTCGTCGTCAGGAATATGGTCAGCAGGATAGTAGTTCATGGCTGTGACGATGATGCTGCGGCAGCCGGGGACGAGCAGCGTGGGGTCGAAGCGCAGCTCCATGTTGCGGGCCAGATAGTCCATCTCGCCATGGCGATTCTCAGCTATCCAACGTTCGTAGGCAGCACGCGTATCGTCGTCCACAGCCTCAGCCTTGGCGATGCCGCAGGCGGCAAAGCCAAGCTCGAGGGCCTTGGACTTGATGGAAGACTCCACTTTTTAAAAATGAAAAACGAAGAACAAACAGAGCAGCGAGAGCAAAGGAGCTTGCTCGTTTTGCCGAGTCGCGTTGTTTGAAAACATAGTTAATGAAAAATAAATAGCCCTATTGAATGAAGAATGAGAGATGAAGCTGTTTGTTTTTTTGGAGTTCAGGAGTTCAGGAGTTCAGACGATACCTTTGTATGCAGGTTGTCGTCAGCAAAACTATTGTCTGAACTCCTGAACTCCTGAACTCCTGAACTCCTAAATCCCAACATTTTATTTTTCATTTTTCATTCTTCATTTTTCATTAAAAAAGTTCTTCATTAACTACCGTTGAATCTTGTCGCGACTCGGCAAAACCGAAGCAAGCTTCGTTCTGCTCTCGCTGCTCCAAGATTTGTTTCATTTTTCATTCTCCATTCTATTTCAGTCGCGCGTTGTAGGTGTTGAAGATGGCTTCGAGCTTGGCCGTGTATTGCGCGGCGACGTCGGTATCGGCCTGCTCCATGCAGCGGACGAGGCGCAGGAGGGTGTCGATGTTGTCGCGGCAGCTGGCGGCGTTGGTCAGGAACTGGCGGTCGGTGAGGCTGAGGTACCAGGTGGCGTATTCCACCTCGCTGTCGGCCATCTGGCGGAGGATGTCGAGTCCCTTCTCCTTCTCGCCCAGCTCGATGTAGTCGAGCGCCATGCTGTGGGAGTAGCTCATGATGTAGCTATGGGGCAGGTTGTAGGCGGGCAGCTCCTCCTCGCACTTGTCGAGGATGGCCTTGGCCTGCTCTTTCTTGCCTTCGGCCAGCAGCTGGTTGGCGAGCAGAACGAACAGGCGGCGGTGGGTGTAGGCCATGCGGGTAATGGTCTCGTCAAGATAGATGCCCTTGGCGCTCATGCCGCCGAAGCGGTAGCGGTTCATGAGGTTGTCGTACATCTTCTCGCTGTCGATGGTGAACTCCAGACGGGCGTTATCGACATAGCCGAGCTCCTGGAAGTTGAAGGGCGTGATGCGGTAGGCGAGGCCTTCCTGCACGAAGAAGGGCTCAAGGCCGAGACGGTTCTCAGAGCCGACGGTCATGGCCATGTAGAGGGGACGCTCCCAGTTGCACTGGGCCAGCATCTCGAGCATCATCAGGTCATTCTTATAGATGCGGCGACGGCCCTTCAGGGGGATGTACATGCGGTCGGGCAGACGGGAGATGGTCTCCTCGTCGGTGGCGCCGCGGTACTGCTCGGGGATGAACATGCCCGAACGGAGGATGGCGGCCTTGTCGAGGGTGATGAAGACGGTGTCGGTGGGGATGTAGTGGAGCGTCTCGTCGGGGTTCTGCACCCAGTATTTGAGGACGTTCCTAAGCTCGAACGGCTCGGAGCCGAAGCGCGTGGCGGCTGCCTCGGGGTTCTTGGCATAGAGCGAGAGGACGGACTTCTTGGCGTCGGGACGGATCTCGATGATGTCGTTCCACCCCTCGACATACTGCACGCGCGGCCACGTGACGGGCACGCTGGGCGAGTCGTAGGCGGGACGGCGCATCTGGTCGATGTACCACGGCGTCTGCAGGTAGCTGAGGTTGCAGACGCGGGTGTCGGTGCGGAAGCCCTCGGTCTCCTGGTTATACCAGAGGGGGAAGGTGTCGTTGTCGCCGTTGGTGTAGATGATGGGGTAGCCCTGGTCGGGCAGGGTGTTGAGGTAGTTCTGTCCGAAGTCGCGGCACATGTAGCGGTGGCTGCGGTCGTGGTCGTCCCACGTCTGGCTGCCCATCTGGATGGGCACCAGGATGCAGACGAGCGTAGCCACGACGGCGGGCACGAGGTCGTTCTTCCTGAAGAGCCTGCCTAGCCATTCGGCCACGGCGGCTAAGGCAAGGCCGATCCAGATGGTGAAGGCGTAGAACGAGCCGGCGTAGGCGTAGTCGCGCTCGCGCGGCTGCTGGGGCGTCTGGTTCAGGTAGAGCACGATGGCGAGACCCGTCATGAAGAAGAGGAAGAAGACGACCCAGAACTGCTGCGCCCCGCGCCGCCCGCGGCGGAACGCCTGCCAGCAGATGCCGATGATACCGAGCAGCAGCGGCAGGCCGTAGAAGACGTTGTGGCCCTTGTTCTCCCTGAGCTCGGTGGGCAGCAGCGTCTGGTCGCCAACAAGGTGACGGTCTATGAAGTTGAAGCCGGTAATCCAGTTGCCATGCTCAATCTCGCCGTAGCTGCAGATGTCGTTCTGCCGGCCCACGAAGTTCCAGAGGAAGTAGCGCCAGTACATGAAGTTCACCTGGTAGTTGATGAAGAACGCGAGGTTCTCGGCCATGGTGGGGATGGTGAGCGTCTGCTTCTCGCCGCAGTAGTCGTAGCTCACCTTTTTGCCCTTGATGCCGCCAGGCACCCATTGGTCGTAGAGGTTGACCTGCTGGGCGCCGTAGTGCGAGTGAGGTTCGCTGTACATGCGGGGGAACACCATGTTCTGGGCATAGACATACTTGTCGCGGCTGCTCACCACGATGTATTTGTCCTTCTCGCCGGGGCTGGTCTTCTCTTTTTTGCCGTAGATGGGGGCACCCTTCTTGGCGTCGGGCACACAATAGCGCCCGTCGACCTTCCACTTCACCTTCGAGGCGTAGGTCTGTCCGTAGAACAGGGGCGTCTGGCCATACTGTTCACGGCCCAGATAGTCGCCCAGCGTGAAGATGTCCTCGGGGCTGTTCTGGTCCATGGGCGTGTTGGCCGTGGAGCGGATGACAATGAGGGCGTACGACGAGTAGCCCACCACCATCACCGTCAGGCACATCAGCGCCGTGTTCATCACGCGCGTATAGTCCTTCTTCAGATAGAACAAGAGCCAGCCCAGAACACCCAGGATGACGATGCCGATGACGACGCTCTTTGCGCCATGGCCAAAGAACGGGATGCCCAGCATGGCCACACTCAGCAGGAAGCTGATGTTGCGCAGCCCCTTTTTGCCTTTGTAGGACATGACGATGCTCCACACGAGGCAGGCCACCAGCAGCACGATGTAGATGACGAGACCGGTGTTGAACGGCATGTGCAGGCCGTTGACGAACAGCAGTTCAAACCATCCGCCCACCTTGACGATGCCAGGCACGATGCCATAGAGCACCACGGCCACCAGCACGGCCGATACGGCCAACGCGCCCACGGTGCCCCAGAAACGTTGCTTACCCGTGCGGTCGCCTTTGTTCTCGCCCCGCTTGAAATACCATACCAACACGATGGCGGGGATGCACAGCAGGTTCAGCAGGTGGACGCCGATGGAGAGGCCCACCATGTAGGCAATCAGGATGAGCCAGCGGTCGGCATACGGCCGGTCGGCCACGTCCTCCCACTTGAGGATGAACCAGAATACGATGGCGGTGAAGAACGAGCTATAGGCATACACCTCGCCCTCAACGGCGCTGAACCAGAAGGTGTCGCTGAACGTGTAGGCCAAAGCACCCACGATGCCGGCACCCATAATGGTCACCAGTTGCCCGGTGGTCATCGAGTCGTTTTTGCCGCACACCAGCTTTCTCGTCAAGTGGGTGATGGTCCAGAAGAGGAACAGGATGCAGCCCGCCGACAGCAGAGCCGACATGGCGTTCACCATGCGCGCCACCTGCGACGGATCGTTTACGAGTTGCGAGAAGAGGTTGGCAGTCAGCATGAAGAAGGGTGCCCCTGGCGGGTGGCCCACCTCCAGCTTATAGCCCGTAGTGATGAACTCCGGGCAGTCCCAGAAACTGGCCGTTGGCTCAATGGTCAGCAGATAGACTACTGCTGCCACAGCGAACACTATCCAACCGACAAGGTTGTTGATAAGTTTGTATGATTTCATTTTTGGACGATATTTTCCATTTTCGGCCGCGAAGGTACAAACAACAGCGCGATAAAGCAAATAAAAATTAAAAATAAAAACTAAAACCAAAAACTAAAACTAAAACTTGAGAATTCTTGGAGCAGCGAGCGTCAACAAACTCGTTTGATTGGCCGAGTCGCGACAAGAAAAGACGAAGTCAATTCTTGGAGCAGCGAGAGTCAACAAACTCGTTTGATTGGCCGAGTCGCGACAAGAAAAGACGAAGTCAATTCTTGGAGCAGCGAGCGTCAACAAACTCGTTTGATTGGCCGAGTCGCGACAAGAAAAGACGAAGTCAAATATCCTGCATGCCGCACACCAAAGCTATTCAAAAGTTTTAGTTTTAGTTCAAAGTTTTAGTTCTAATTTCAATCTTCTTCTATGCCATACATCTCTTCTTGCTCGCGCCGCTCGGCCGTGGCACGGATGGCGTCGTGGTGGCCAGAGAGGGCGGCGAAGGGAGCGAACTGTGCCGCACGGCGCAGCATCGGCATGCGGGGATGGGTGGTACTGACGGGGTGCGGCAGATGGATGATGTCGTCGTATGGGGTGGATGTGTTCATGCTTTGTGTCCTCCGATTTGTTGGTTACGTTCGCGTGCGGTGGCGCCCTCTTCGAAGTTCAGTCCGCGCAGGATGGCGTTCTTCCCGAATTTCTGCTTGATGGAGAGCATGGCTTCCTGCATGCGCTGTTCCTTCTCGGCCGTTTGCAGCTGGGAGTCCGGAAGGTCCTCGTTCGACTGGTCGAAGAGGTCAAGCTGCTCGGGCGTGGTCTCTGCCGGGGTGACGTGGGCAGCGGTGATACCCAGGAAGTGGACGAGCAGGTTGCTGCTCACGATGCGGTCGAAGAGTGCCGTCGTGGCTCGGATGAGGATGTGCGAGCTGGAGGTCGCCGTGCCGAGGCGCAGGGTGCCGTGGGCATGTACAGGCACCTGACGTCCGTAGCGGTCGGTCGTGACCTTCCCTTTATAGACGGCACGGAGGGAGGCATCGGTGAGGCTGGCGGGGTCGTAACCGACGCTCAGCACCAGCTGGTCGGTCACCAGCTTCTTCCGCACGAGCTGCAAGGCCATGTTCTCGGCCATCTCCTGAGCGACGACGCGTGCCTTGGCCGGTTCGTAGGGCGAGGACAGCACCTGTCCGTTGCTGAGCGAATGTGTCTCAGGCTTATAGGCCTTGATGGCCTCTATGGTGCAGGGCTCCCATCCCCAGGCATGGTCGATGAGCAGCTCGGCGTTCACACCGAACAGGCGGTAGAGGAGCTCTTCGTGCGTAAGGGACAGACGGGCCAGCTTGCCCATGGTGTCGATGCCGTAGGGTGCAAGGCGCTGGACTATGCCCCGCCCCACACGCCAAAAATCGGTGAGCGGATGGTGGTCCCACAGCTCGTGGCGATAAGACTGCTCGTCCAGCTCGGCGATGCGCACGCCGTCGGCATCGGGAGCCGTATGCTTGGCCACGATGTCCATGGCCACTTTGCACAGGTAAAGGTTGGTGCCGATGCCTGCTGTGGCCGTGATGCCTGTTTCAGTCAGAACGTCCTTTATCATCTTCTTCGCCAGCTCATGCCCAGTCATACGGTAGGTGGCCAGATAGGGAGTAGCATCGATGAAGACCTCGTCGATGGAATAGACATGGATGTCTTCAGGGGCGATGTAGCGGAGGTAGATGTCGTAGATGCGGGTGCTGAAGTCGATGTAATGAGCCATGCGGGGCGGAGCCGTCAGGTAATCAACCTCCCAATCAGGATGGCTGGCCAGCTCGTCGGCAAAGACAGACTTCCCCGTAAATCGCCTGTTAGGCAGGGCGTCCCGCCGCTGGCTGTTCACCTGCTTCACTCGCTCAACCACCTCAAAGAGCCGTGCGCGCCCCCCGATGCCATACGCTTTCAGCGACGGGGAGACGGCCAGGCAGATGGTCTTCTCCGTGCGGCTGGCATCGGCAACAACCAGATGAGTGGAGAGCGGGTCGAGGCCTCGCTCCACACACTCTACCGAAGCGTAGAACGACTTCAGGTCGATGGCGATATAGGTACGCGCTGTCTGCATCAAGCCTCCCCCTCTTCTGAAAGGGTGACGTGACTGCCTCCGCTGCTCTCCCCTCTTTCAGGAGGGGTAAGGGGGAGGCTTCTCCTGATAAACTTGGCAACGAGGAAGGTGACGAGGCAGCAGGCCGTAATCCAGATGAAGAACGTCTTGTAGCCCATCCACTCCTGTAGATAACCGGCAAACATACCCGGCAGCATCATGCCCGCCGCCATGAAAGCGGTAGCGATGGCATAGTGGGCTGTCTCGTGGTTGCCACGTGCATAGTAGAGCAGAAACAGCATATAGGCTGTGAAGCCAAAGCCATAGCCGAACTGTTCGATGAAGAGGCACGAGGCAATGAGCACCAGACTGGACGGTTGGGCAAAGCTGAGCCATATATAGACGATGTCGGGCAGCGAGATGGCCCACACCATCGGCCACAGCCATTTTTTCAATCCGCCCTTAGATGCCACCATGCCGCCGAGGATGCCGCCCAGCGTCAGGCCGATGACACCCACCGTGCCCTTCACCAGCCCCACCTGTGCAGCCATCAGCCCAAGACCGCCGGCCGATGGGGGGTCTAACAGGAAGAGGGTGCTGATTTTTGTCAGCTGTGCCTCGGGGAAACGGAACAGCAGCATGAAGAGCAACGCCGGCAAAACGCCTTTCTTTTTAAAGAATGTAGCAAAAGAAGCCCCGAACTCGCGGAAAAACGAAGCCCAGCGCCGGCCGCCGTCAGCCCCGGTCCGCGCGCAGTCGTTCTCGGGACGAGGCAGCACAAAACGGTGCCAGAGCGAGAGCAGCAGGAAGAGGACGGCAACAACGCCCAGCGCCGTCATCCAGGCATGGCGCGTGGCGTCGCCTTCGGCCTGACTGGCGGAGAACCGGCCCGTCAGCCACCCGATGAGCGCAAGCATACCCCCCTCGGCCGCTATGGTTGCCAGGCGGTAGAAGGTGCTGCGGATGCCGACGAAGAACGACTGTTCGCTCGTGTTCAGCCCCATCATGTAGAACCCGTCGGCGGCGATGTCGTGGGTGGCGCTGCTGAACGCCAACAGCCAGAACAGCCCCATCGACCATCCGAGCCAGCCCTTCAATGGCAGCGTGAAGGCAATGGACGCCAGCCCCACGGCAACCAGCATCTCCATCGCGACAATCCACCAACGGCGGGTCCTCAGCACATCGACGACGGGGCTCCAGAGCGGTTTGATGAGCCAAGGCAGATAGAACCAGCCCGTGTAGAACGCAACGTCGCCGTTGCTCATGCCGAACTGTTTGTACATGACGACAGAGAGGGTGATGACAATCACATAAGGTATGCCCTCTGCAAAATTGACGCTGGGCACCCATGCCCAAGGAGATACTTTTTTCATCGCGATAGGTTTTATGGTGCAAAATTACAAATTTTCTCCGTTCTATTTTCCTATTCCTGTTTTTTAATGCTGTTTTTTTAATTCTTCATTCAAAAAAGTGCTATCTTTGCCGAAAAAATACACGTAGCCTATGAGTGAGACCCTGCAAGCCCTGTTCCGCCAGAGCGCCGGCAGAGAAGCCGAATCCATTGTCCTGCTGACACCTGCAGGCTCCAACCGCCGCTACTATCGGCTGCGGGCGGGCGACACGTCGCTGGTAGGCGTCGTCGGCACGTCGGCCGAAGAGAACGAGGCCTTCTTCTTGATTGCTGCCCAGCTGCGGCATGCAGGCATCCGCGTGCCGGAAGTGAAAGCCGTTTCTGCCGACAGGCTGTGTTACGTGCAGGACGATTTGGGCGACACCTCGTTGTTCAGCCTGATGCAGCAGGGCGATGCCGATGCGTTGCTTGAAGAGGTGATGCGCCAGCTGCCCCTCATCCAATTCAGAGGGGCCGAGGGGCTGGACTTCAGCCGCTGCTACCCTTCACCGGCGATGGATAAACGGGGCATCCTATGGGACTTGAACTATTACAAATACTGCTACCTGAAGGCGACGGGCATCGACTTCTCCGAACCTGCGCTGGAAGACGATTTCGAACGCCTGGCAGGTGTGCTTCTCGAAGAGCCGTTCGACACGTTCATGTACCGCGATTTCCAGTCGCGCAATGTGATGGTCAAGGATGGCTGCCCGTGGTTCATCGATTTTCAGGGCGGGCGACGGGGACCTATCTATTATGATGTTGCCTCGTTCCTTTGGCAGGCACGCGCAGGGTTCTCTGACGCTCAGCGAAACCATCTGATAGACGTCTATCTGGAGGCTTTGCAGCCTTTCCGTTCCATGGAGAAGGGCGACTTCCTCCGGCGTCTGCACTATTTTGTCCTGTTCCGCCTGCTGCAGGTGCTGGGGGCATACGGATTCAGGGGCTATTTCGAGCGGAAAAGCCATTTCCTGCAAAGCATCCCCATGGCCATACGCAGTCTTCGTAAAGAGCTCGAAAACAGTTTTCCGGAGATTCCCTATCTGGCCGGCCTTCTGCATCAGGTGGCCAGCCAGACGGAGCATGACGTGCAGCTCGAAGCCGACGGACTGACGGTAGAGGTGAACAGCTTCTCTTTCCGCAGCGGCATCCCGGCCGACCTCAGCGGCAATGGCGGAGGTTTCGTCTTCGACTGCCGAGCCATCCACAATCCCGGGCGCTACGAACAATACAAGGCATTCACAGGCCGTGATGCACCCGTCATCGATTTCTTAGACGACAGGGACGACATGAAGTGTTTTCTGAACCATGTCTATGCCCTTGTTGACCAGGCGGTCGAGCGTTATCTCGAACGTGGCTTCAGCCACTTGATGGTCAGCTTCGGCTGCACGGGCGGACAACACCGCTCGGTATATGCGGCAGAACATCTGGCGCAGCATCTCCGGGAAAAATATCCCGTACATATCCAACTGAATCACAGAGCGCAGAAGATTGGAAAATGAACCATAGACTAACAGACTGACAGACTATCAGACTGACAGATAATAGAGCAGCAACGAAGTCGTCCTTGGGACATTCATCTGAAAGTCTGGCAGTCTGTAAATCTGACAGTCTAAAAAGATTGAAGTATTTATGAAAACAACAAAAGACAAGCTGATTGTTGACAGCGGCTCCACCAAAACCGATTGGTGTGTCTGCAGAGAAGGTGAAGTCGTCCAGGCCCTGCAGACGCAAGGGCTCAACCCCTATCACCAGACGGAAGAGGTCATAGCCGGCGTGTTGCAGAACGAATTGAAAGGCGCTTTGCGCGTGGAACTGAAGCCGGACACGGAAGTTATCTTCTACGGCGCCGGCTGTGCCAACGAATCGTCCTGCAACCGCGTGAAAAGCGTGATAAAAGCAGTTCTCGGGCTGGCTGACGTCCAGGTGTACACCGACCTTCTGGGCGCTGCCCGAGCGTTGTGCGGCCATGCGGAGGGCATCGCCTGTGTGCTGGGCACAGGCAGCAACTCATGTCTCTACGACGGTAAAGACATCATCGCCAATGTCCCCTCGCTGGGCTATATCCTTGGCGACGAGGGCAGCAGCGCGGTTCTGGGACGGCGGTTGCTCTCCGACTGCTTCAAGAATCAGCTCCCAGCTCCTTTACAAGAGGAGTTCCTGAAGAAATACGACCTCACCCTGGAGACCGTGCTGGAGCGTGTCTATCGCCAGCCGCTGGTCAACCGGTTCCTGGCAGGCCTGACGCCGTTCCTTTCCGAGCATCGGGATGTGCCGGAAGTGCACAAACTGCTGGTTGGCAGCTTCACGGAGTTCCTGACGCGTAATGTCATCCAGTACCGTCGTCCTTGGCTGCCCATTAACTGCGTGGGCTCTATTGCCCATGCGTTTTCTACCGAGCTCAAAGAGGCTGCCGAAGGTCTGGGCATGGAGATGGGTGTCATCCTCCAGAGTCCCATGAAAGGGCTCATCGCCTACCACGGCGCGCCTTCGGCGCAATTGAAAATTGATAATTGATAATTGAAAATTAATTATCCATTTTCCATTATCCATTCATGAAGAATGCCCTGATTGTTGCTGCGGGTCTCGGAACCCGTTTACGTCCGTTCACCGACACCATGCCCAAGGCATTGGTGCCTATTGCCGGATGCCCCATGCTGGAACATCAGATCCTGAAGCTGAAGGCTGCCGGTTTCGACCACATTGTGGTCAACGTCCATCATTTCGGGCAGCAAATCATCGATTTCATCGAAGGAAACCACGCTTTCGGCATTCACATCGACATCTCCGACGAACGTCAGCAGCTCCTCAACACGGGTGGTGCTGTCCGCCAGGCAGCCCGTTTCTTCCAGGGGAGCGACGAGCCCTTCCTTGTCCACAATGTCGATGTCTTCTCCAACGCCCCTCTGGCCGCGCTCTACGCCGATCATCGGGACAGGCGCTCAGCCCGGGCCACGCTGGTGGTGAGCAAGCGCGAGACCTCCCGCTACCTTGCCTTCGACGATGAGGGACGGCTTGTGGGCTGGAAGAACGTCCGTACCGGCGAAGTCAAGACCCCCTTCCCCGAGCTTCGTCCGGCTTTGGAGGAACTCACCTACTCCCCAAAGCCCTTTGAAGGGGGATTGAGCCTCTATGCCTTCGCTGGCATCCACCTCATCTCTCCTTCGCTCGTCCCGGCGTTGGAGGCCTACGGCGATGTCTTTTCCATTATCGATTTCTATCTCTCTGCCGCAGTCGAAGGCGACATCCTGGGCGTGGCACTCCCCGATTTCCGCTTCGTAGATGCCGGCAAGCCCGAGGCCCTGCCCCTCGCAGCAGAACTCTTATCATCTTTTTAAAAGTTAATTTTTCATTTTTCGTTTTTCATTCTTCATTTTATTGTAGTACATTTGCGCCCGATTTCAAATTATGCTACGCAGAAATGTACAAGAATCTGGTCATCGTCGAGTCTCCGGCTAAAGCCAAGACCATCGAAAAATTTCTCGGTAAAGACTACAAGGTCATGTCATCCTACGGTCATATCCGTGACCTTAAGAAAAAGACCTTCAGTATAGATAAGGACACGTTTGAACCCATCTACGAGATACCTTCTGAGAAGAAGAAAGTGGTGGAGGAGCTGAAACGCGAGTCGCAGCGTGCAGGCATGGTGTGGCTGGCATCCGATGAAGACCGCGAAGGAGAAGCCATCAGCTGGCACCTCTACGAAGTGCTGGGCCTCGACCCTGTCCACACACGCCGCATCGTGTTTCATGAAATCACGCCCGGCGCCATCAAGAATGCCATTGAGCATCCCCGTACCATCGACACCAACCTCGTCTATGCCCAGCAGGCACGCCGCGTCCTCGACCGCATCGTGGGCTTCAAGCTCTCGCCCGTTCTTTGGCGCCGTGTCAAGCCGGCTCTGTCAGCAGGACGTGTGCAGTCGGTAACTGTACGCCTCATCGTTGACCGCGAGCGCGAGATTGCTGCCTTCGAGCCCACTTGCGCCTATCGTGTGGTGGCCTGTTTCTACGTACCTGCTGCCGATGGCAAGCCCACGCTGATGAAGGCCGAGCTGGGCACCCGCTTCAAGACACGCCAGGCGGCACAGGAGTTCCTCGAGCAATGCAAGGGGGCTACGTTTACCGCTATGGACGTACAGACCAAGCCGATCAGGAAGTCACCCGCCCTACCCTTCACCACCTCGACGTTGCAGCAGGAGGCAGCCCGCAAACTGGGCTTCTCCGTGTCGCAGACCATGACGCTTGCCCAGCGGCTCTACGAGTCGGGACAGATCACCTATATGCGTACCGACTCCACCAACCTCTCGGACGTCTGTCTCGGCGATGCCAAGAAAGTGATTGTCGAGAACATGGGCGAGGAGTACCACCAGCGGCGTAACATCCATGCCAAGATAAAAGGTGCCCAAGAGGCTCACGAAGCTATCCGCCCCACCTACATGAGCCATCAGGCCATCACCTCCGGAAACGCTGCCGAACGGCGCCTATACGACCTCATCTACAAGCGCACCCTTGCCTCGCAGATGGCTGACGCCCTGCTCGAGAAGACCACCGTCACCATCGGCATCAGCGGCTCGAAGGAGCTGTTCACAGCCACGGGCGAAGTCATCACGTTCGACGGCTTCCTGCGTGTCTATCGCGAGGCTACCGACGACGACGAGCATGCCTCAGCCGACGCCACAGCCGGTCTGCTGCCTCCCATCACCGTCGGCGAAGTGCTGACGGCAGGCGACATCACCGCCACCGAGCGCTACACCTCCGCGCCTCAGCGCTACAACGAGGCCGCGCTGGTGCACAAGCTGGAGGAACTGGGCATCGGCCGCCCGTCCACCTACGCCCCCACCATCAGCACCATACAGCAACGCGAGTATGTGCGCCGCGAGGATGTAGCCGGGACAGACCGTGAGGTCAGCGTCCTCCAGCTCCACGACGGCACCATAACCGCCTCCACCATGCACGAGACGTATGGCAGCGAGAAACAGAAGCTCATCCCTACTGACGTGGGCGTGGTCGTCAACGACTTCCTGACCGAGCACTTCCCCCAGATCCTCGACTACAACTTCACGGCCGACATCGAGAAGGAATTCGACGAGATTGCCGAAGGCGAAAAGGCCTGGGTGGGCGTCATCGCCCAGTTCGATTCGGACTTCGAGCCGTTGGTTGACAGGGCTATGGCCGACAAGCCCGAGCACAAAGTCGGCGAGCGCATCCTCGGCACCGACCCCGTCAGCGGGCGTCCCGTGAGCGCCAAGATAGGCCGCTACGGCCCCATCGTCCAGATAGGCTCCGTAGGCGATACCGAGAAACCCCGCTTCGCCCAGCTCCAGAAGGGACAGACCATCGAGAACATCACGCTCGAGGAAGCCCTTGCCCTCTGCTCCCTGCCGCGCACGCTTGGCGAGGCCGATGGCGAAACAGTCTCCGTCGGCAGCGGACGCTATGGACTTTATGTCCGCAAAGGTAAGGACTTCGTCTCACTTCCCGACGACCTCGACCCCATCACCCTCACCCTGCCCGACGCGCTGAAGCTCTTTGCTGACCGTGCCGAGCAGCAGCGTGTCCGCATCCTTCGCGCCTTCGACGAGGATCCCGAGGTACAGATCCTCAATGGCCCCTACGGCCCCTACATCTCCAGTCACGGCACGAACACCCGTCTGCCGCGCGGCACCAAGCCCGATGACCTCACCTTTGCCGATGTGCAGGCGCTCATCCAAAAGGCTGCCGAGGCTCCTGCCAAGCCCCACCGCACAAGAGCCAAGAAACAAAGTTGATTTACGATTTGACGATTTACTATTTACTATTTATGTACGATTGAATTATTTAGTTATTGGAGCGCGATGCAACGAAAATTGTCAAATTATTAAATTGAAAAATCAATCGAAAATCGTAAATCGTCAAATCGTAAATCCCATGACTCGACTCTTCCTTGTCGGTTTCATGGCCAGCGGTAAGACTACCCTCGGCCGCGCCCTGGCCCTCGATTTGGGACTCTCGTTCATCGACATGGACGCCTACATCGAGCGCCGCCATTGCAAAACCATTCCCACCCTGTTTGCCGAGCGCGGCGAGGAAGGGTTCCGCCAGGTTGAGCGCACCATCCTCCATGAGGTGGCCGACTTCGAGGATGTCGTCATAGCCACTGGCGGCGGCACACCCTGTTTCTTCGACAACATGGACTATATGAACGCCCACGGCACCACCGTCTGGCTACAGGCGTCGCCCGAGGTGCTGTTCACGCGGCTTACCATCAGCCGCACCCAGCGCCCCCTCGTGGCAGGCAAGACGCCCGACGAGCTCCGCGCCTACATTGCCTCTGCCCTCGCCGCCCGCGACCCCTACTACACCAAGGCCCTGCACACCTTCTGCGCCGACCAGCTCGAGGACCGCACCCAGATAGCCACCTCCGTCACCCGCTTCAAACAAGAGATACTGTTTTAGACCGATATAGCCTAGGTCTATGGTCTATAGTCGATAGTCGATTGCTTTTCGCGGCCTTAGGCCGCCACGCCCCAAGGGGCGTAATGAGCGATTGACCATAGACTATAGACTATAGACCATAGACCATAGACTATAGACCTTAGACTATAGACCAACGTATGGCCAGAAAAAATTTGTGGCGCTACCTGTCTCAGGCTACGCCACAATGAAAACACAAACTTTTTAATAATACTATGAAATAACCTAAAAATGCTCCGGAGAGGGGAGCCCCGGAGCGCGGGGAAGGAGTCTCACGACTTGCTTTATCTCTCTAAATGTCAGAAGCGAGGTCAGACGTTTCTTCCTTTTTCTTCTGCCATCATTTTTCGAGCCTCTTGTCGGATTCGAACCAACGACCCCGAGATTACAAATCACGTGCTCTGGCCAACTGAGCTAAAGAGGCAGGTGGGTAAGCGATCTATATCGCGCCGCTACGACCTAACTACCTTTGCTGCCGTCAAGCCCTGGAGGATTCGAAGGGAGCTGGCCGTATAGGACTTACCCGAGTGCAAAGTAACGGCTTTTTTCTGAAACCACCAAGCATTTGCCCCGTTTTTTCAAAAAAAGATGTCTGATGAGGGAGAATCGGCGCATTTTTGGCC
>JAILEU010000054.1 GCA_024697785.1 Bacteroidaceae bacterium
AGGCGAGATGCAGACGTTCTCGCCCGGCTCAGCTGCCAAACAGAGCTCGCCAAAGAGTTTTTGGGCGAATTCGGTCCCCATTTGGGCGTAAGCCATCTGGTTTTGGCTGGGCGCCAGGTGGAGCGGGACAGGATTCTGGCGATTGAAGATGCGGTCAACGATGCCCGTTCCTCGGATAATAGGCTCTTCGGGCGTTTCCTGCTTGTCCGTAGGATGGGTGATTTCATCAATGATGGTATTGATGGGGTTGTTCTCGTTGCAGCCGCAGAACATCAAAGCTGCAAGCAAGGCGAGAGTGAAAAGGGGCTTTTTCATATGGCTTTCGTTGTTTCGTTTAATTCGTATGGGTATTATCTTATTTCAACATTCTTCTGGGGCAGCTTTTCATATAATCCCCAAAAATAATAGGGAACAATGGCAGCGATAAATGCACCTTTTAGCTTCTTCATCGATAAGGTGACAACAATGGAATCGTCTGTTACGTGGATATATTGGTATTCCAACGAATAACCAGCAGGTTTCATCACCATACCAATGAGCAGGGACTGTTCGTCGAAGTTAATCTCTGGTAACTCTTCATCCCCTGTATACAATTCCTCAAATGCGGCCTGACTATTAACCAGATAGCATGTGTCTTTTTGAGAGGAAGTAAAAGATGGAGAAGGGAAGAAATCGCTCAAGATGGATTCTCCATAAGCTATCGTGGTGTTGAAAAAAGAGCGGATGTCCTCCGAAGGCGTAAGAGGAACTTGAAGGCCGGGATGCTCGACTGTGTATCCTTCCTGTACGATTTGGAACTGCATGTGGCCTGTGGTGGTCTTGTCGTCGTTGAGGTTGAAGTCCAGGACGAAAAGGCGGATGAACACAGCGTTGGCAGGCTTGTTGTCTTCAGGGAGATCTTCCGCATAGATGATGTAGCCGTGCAGCGGCTGTATGGGAACTCTGTCGCTCAAGCCATTAAGGGGAAGCTGTAAGGGGATGTCGTTCAGGCTCTTCATCTGGCCGAGGTCAACAATCTGTACGACGGAGTTGTTGCGATCAATGAAGAAGTTGCAGTCCTCGTCCATTTGCAGGTTGCATCTCTCGCCCAACGCCCAGGTCGTTTGTCCAGGATAGCCGTTCATGAAGGTGGTGGTGGTTCCTTTGGGGACGTTGGTGGCCTGCTGCCAGATTTCGTTCCAATCGACGAGGTCGGCTTTGTTGTCGTTCTTGGTGTAGGCGACGCCGTCCTTGATGGCGAAGCAGAAGATGCCTTGTTCGTTGATGTACAGCGTGTAGTTGCCGTTGGGGAAGAGCGAGATGTTGATGCTGACCGACGGGGTGTTGACATACTTCAACGAGAAGAAGAACTCGGCAGCTTCCTGGTGCCAGATGGTGACGGTAAACGTAGAAGCCTTGTCGAGGGTGAGGAGAAGCCGGTTGTCCTCGATGGAAACGGTACAGACCGTTTCGTCGTGAGTGGTGTCCTCAGAGGTCATGTAGATGCGGTCGATGATGCCTCCAGCACGGATGAGGGGTTCTTCTGGGGTGTTACCTGGGTCAAAGGCGCCTTCGCAGCAGCAGAACATCAGAGCTGCAAGCATGGCGAGAGTGAAAAGGGGCTTTTTCATTTCTGTGAGGTATTTAATTATCAATTATCCATTATCCATTATCTTCAAATCTTGAAGATACTCAGGTAGGGCTCGGCGAGCTTGGCGCGAAGGCGATGCTTGTGCGAGCGGATGGTGGTGTCGGTAACGCCTGTGCAGATGGTCTGCGTGTAGGTGGAGAAGCCGAGGCGGCAGAGGAGCAGGCAGGTGAGCTCAGAGTCGCTGAGCGTGGGGCTCTGCTGGCGCAGCTCGTCCACGATGGGACGGAAGATGCGGAACAGCTCCACCTGCAGGGCGGCGGTGCGCTCGGAGGAGAAGGCGTCAAAGCCGCGTGTGCGGCTCAGGTGGATGGCGCTGAGCTCGTCGTTCCACGGGCTTTGCATGAACTGGTTGATGCAGGCGCCCAGCTGCTCCTCGAAATAGAGGGTGCTGTTCTGGTCCTTGGCACGGCGGCTGCGGCGCAGGGCCGTCAGGGCGATGAGCGTGCCGCCCACGAGGGCGACGAGCAAGGCGGCCATCACGCTGTGGCGGGCAGACTGACGGCGATGGACTTCCGCTTCGTAGCTGCGCAGCACACCCGCCATGCGCAGCTGATCGACGGAGTGGGCAATGGTCTCCTTGAGGCTGGCGTAATATTGGGCATGACCGAAAGCACTCTCGAACTGTCCGCTCAGCGAGTCGAGCGAGGCGAGGGCGCTGGCGGTCGAGGCTTCGAGGTAGAGATTGTTCGTCGCACCTTGGCAAAGGCGAAGATAGTGGAGGGCTGAGTCGGGCTGACCGAGGGCTTTGTATGCCTGCCCCTTTAAATAATAAGGAAAGAGCTTGTCGTCGCCCGTGCGTAACGACTCGGCCAGCGAGGCGTAGGCGAGGGCATCGGCGGCGTTGCCCCGACGGCGCGTGATGATGGAGAGCTGCTCGGCGGCGAGGGCTGTGCCGATGGGGTTGTCGATGGCGCGGCTCAGGGCGAGCAACGTCACGTAGTTGTCGTAGGATGCGTCCCATTGCCCCTTGGCCATCTGGCATTTGGCGATGCCTTCGAGCGGCATGATCATGCGCAGGCTGTCGCCCACGCGGACAGCACAGTCGTAGGCCTGACGATACCACGTCTGCGACTCGTCGAAGAGATGCTGGTTGAAGAGGTGGTCGGCGATGTTCTGCGACGTGCGGCGCAACATCACCCAGTCCCTAAGCCCACGGAAGCCGTCGGATGCAGGCAGATAGGCCTCGACGGCACGGAAGTCGTCGCCCAGGTCGCGGCAGACGCTTCCGAGATAGAACTGCGAGAGCGCACGCAGCTCCTTGTTCCTTCCCGGACGGGCGTAATACTCGACGGCCGTCAGGATGAGCGAGTCGGAGGTGTGGGGGATGAGGCATTTGTCCGCAGCCTGCGTGCGAAGGAGGGCGTAGAGGGCGGCCTCCCCCTTACCCCTCCTAAAGGAGGGGAGACCAGTGGACTCGGAAGCCCTTCCCTTTAGGGGAGGGTTGGGTGAGGCTATGCTCTCCAGCTCACTCAGGGCGCGAGCGGGGTCGGCGTTGATGTAGGAACGTATCTCGTTCAGCTGACGGCGGACATCGGAAGCTGTTGCGACAGACGTTGTCATCAACAGGGCGAAGAGGATAAAAACGACACGCTTCATGTGATTCTTTTTTCAAATTCGACGCAAAGATAGCGCCTTTTTGTCCGCTGTGCAAGCAAAAACCCGTTGCAAAAGCGTTGCAACGGGCGTGGCAAATGCGTTTTTATGGGGTGCTGAAGCAAAAGTGCTCTATGGAATCGGGCGGCAGGAGGGGATAGGGGATGGGCAGCCGGGGCTCGGCGGGAGGGAGGAGGGGTGTGACGGAGGCGGCGCCGGGGGCGAAGTCGGGTAGGACGCGGCGGGCACCGAGGTAGCGGGCCTGGTAGTAAGGTTCGCTGAGATGGGAGATGATGACGCCTGTGAGGGCGGCGTGGATGAAGGAGAACGACTTGCCGCCCGGGTCGGGGCCGATGTAGATGCCGACGTGGCCGGGAGTCTGCGAGATGCGCCGTCCGCTGAACACCACGATGTCGCCCCGCTGCAGGTGTTTGATGCCCTTTTTCACGGGACGTCCCTGACGCCACTGGCCGCCGGAGGAGTGGCTGAGCGAGTAGCCGAACTTGCCATAGACATAAGAGGTGAAGCCCGAACAGTCGAACGACGCAGGGCCACGAGCGGCGTAGCGGTAGGGCTTGCCTAAGGACTGACGGGCAAAGCCGATGATGCTGTCGGCCGTGGCTGCGGCACGCAGGGAATCGGGGCTGACGCCCCGCAGCGTCGAGCAGGCGGAAAGAGACAGCATAAAGGCAAAATGAAAAATGAAGAATGAAAAATAGAAGGAAAGCCTCCCCCGTCCCCTCCTGAAGGAGGGGGGATTGGTTAGGGGTGAGGGGTTGGGGGTGGGCTTAACTTCCATTTTCAATAATGTAGTTCTCAGAGGACGTGTTCGTTAAACATTAAACCAATTATTTCTACCTTATAGGGCTGAGGCGGACGTTGAGGGTGTGGGTGCCGGGCTTGTAGTCGTAGGCGGGCAGCGGGCCCGGGCCGCAGGAGGCGTTGCCGATGCCGCGCACCCAGGCGTCGAGGGTGAGGACAACTTCGGCGCGGCGGATTTCGGGGATGCGGTGGCCGTACTTCACGTCGTTCAGGTCGCGGTCAGTAACGTGGAGAGCGCAGAAGTCGAAGGTCTTTCCGTAGCTTTCGACGCGTAGGCCCTTGCCGTTGTTGTCGGTAAGGGTGAGCCAGCGGGTGTCGCAACGCTCGCCCATCGACTGGGCGCGGACGTAGAACTCCTCCATGTCGGTAACGGTGGAGGTGTAGCGGCCCACGTAGGCGGCGTCCTTACGGTCGGGCCAGTTCTCGATGGGGCCGCGGCCGTACCAACTGATGTTCTCCAGCGCGGGGCTGAGCATCGTTTGCAGGCCGAGGCGCGGCAGGCGGAAGTCGTCGGCGGTGGTGAAGGTGGCGCGGACGTCGATGCTGCCGTCGGTGTAGATGACGTATGTGGTGGTGTCGCCCACGACGGTACGAGGCGTCTGCGAACTACGGATGACGGTGACATAGCCGATGGGGGCATTTTCGCTGATGCTCCAGTCGAACTTCGTGACCGTGCTCTCCGTGTCGCTCCAGCCCTGACGGTCGTTGCTGATGGTGCGGTAGGTGTAGAGGGCAGGGCCCTGACCGCGGTGGATGAGGTTGTCGCCGCCGTCATAGCGCAGGCCCGTGAGCAGGCCTCGGCGAGTGTCGAAGGTGATCTCGTCGCGGCCGGTGGAGAAGACCAGCGTACGGCCGTCCTCGATGTGGGCGGTGAGCTTGGCGGGAGAGGTTTCGACGTCAGGGGCAGCGGGGACGGGGGCAAGCTCCCTCACAGGCAGCTGGGCGGAGGCGACAACGTGGCCGGCATCGGCCCAGACGCAACTGCGGCGGAGGCTGACGGAGAGGTTGACATGGAAGTCGGAAAAGATGTCGCTGTCCATGGCTTCCTTGATGGGGAGGGGCAGGGCACAGCTGTTGCCCGGAGCGCACGAGGGCAGGGCGATGTCGCCTTCACGGACGCTGACGCCATCCTTCAGGATGGTGTAGTGGAGGGCGAACTGGTTGAGGTTGAGGAAGGCGTATTTGTTCTTGATGACCACGCCGTCGCCCTCGAGGCTGAAACCGATGTACTGATAAATCTGCTTCACCTGCAGCAGCTTGGCCGTGACCTTGCGGTCGGGGGTGACGATGCCGTTGCAGCAGAAGTCGCCGTCGTTGGGGCTGTCGCCGAAGCTGCCGCCGAAGTAGAAGTGATCCTTGGGCTCGCCGTGCTTGTTGATGCCCTGGTCAACCCAGTCCCAGATGCAGCCGCCAATCATGCGGACGGACTCGTTCTCGATGTAGTCCCAGTATTCGGCAAGGTTACCGATGGCGTTGCCCATGGCGTGGGCATACTCGCAGAGGAAGAAGGGCTTGTTCGAGGGCATCTTGTCCTGCCGGATCATGTCGGGCACGGAGGGGTACATGCGGCTGTCGATGTCGGCCTGCTGGTTCATGCCTTCGTAGTGGATGATGCGTCCGTCGATGGCCTTCATGGCGTTGTACATGGCTGTGATGTTGGCTCCGCCGCCGGACTCATTCCCCATGCTCCAGAAGATGACGGAGGGATGGTTCTTGTCGCGCTCGACCATGCGCACGCCGCGATCGACGTAGGCCGCCTCCCACGAGGGGTTGCGGGTGAGGCTGTGGTTGCCGTGGCACTCCTGGTCGGCCTCGTCCATGACGTAGATGCCGTAATAGTCGTAGAGGGCGTACATCTTCGGGTCGTTGGGGTAGTGGCTGGTGCGGACGGTGTTGAGGTTATAGCGCTTGAAGAGGAGGATGTCCTCAATCATGCTCTCCACGGGGATGGCCTTGCCGAACTGGGGATGGGTGTCGTGGCGGTCGGCACCCTTGAAGAAGATGCGCTGGTTGTTGATGAAGACGCGGGCGTCGCGAATCTCAATCTTGCGGAAGCCGTACTGCTGTGTGGTGGCTTCAATCACTTCGCCCTTGGCGTCGAGCAGCTCGAAATCGACGGTGTAGAGGTAGGGCGTCTCGGCGCTCCAGAGCTGGGGACGGCGGACGGCGATGGAAGAACGGATGTCGCTCTCGCTGCCCTTGGCGATGGCGCTGATGTCGTCCGTGGCGCGTCCCACCTCGCGTCCCTCGGCGTCGCTGAGGATGGTGCGCAGCGAGGCGGCAGAGGCTTTGCCGGTGCCGTTGAGGATGGAGGCGCGGACGTCGAGCGTGGCGGCTGTGAGGTCATCGCCAAAGTCGGCCGTGAGGTAGAGGTCGCGGATGTGGAGTTTCGGAACGGCCTTCAGATAGACGTCGCGATGGATGCCGCTGAAGCGGAAGAAGTCCTGGTCCTCGATGTAGCTGCCGTCGCACCAGCGGTAGCACTCGACGGCCAGCAGGTTCTCGCGTCCCGCCTTGACGTAGGGGGTGACGTCGAACTCGGCGTCGTTGTTCGAGCCCTGGCTGTAGCCCACCTTCTGACCGTTCACCCAGACGTAGATGGCGCTGTAGGCGCCGTCGAAGTGGAGCAGCACGGTCTTGTCCTTCCAGTCGGCGGGCAGGGTGAAGGTGTGGCGGTACGAGCCCACGGGGTTAGGCTCCACCATGTTGGTGTAGCCCCGCTGTCCCTGGATGAAAGGCGGGTTGTTGCGGAAGGGATAGGTGACGTTGGTGTAGATGGGGGTGCCGTAGCCCAGCATCTCCCAGTTGGAGGGGACGGGGATTTCGTCCCAGCGGCTGTCGTCGAACGAAGGCTTGTAGAAGCCCGCGGGGCGTTCGTCGGGGCTCTTCACCCAGTTGAATTTCCAGTTGCCGTTGAGCAGCATGTAGCGCGACGACCTTGTGCGTTGCCACGGCTGGCGGTAGGCGGGGTCGCCCTGCATCTCGTCGCGACTGGCGAAGGGGATGAAGGTGCTGTGGCCGTCGAGCTTGTTTATGGCAAAAATCTTCTCGTTCTCCCACTCGTGTTTCGAGACGGGGCGCGGTTTTAGCTTGAGGTTGCTGGCCTCCACCACCCATTGTTGGCTCTCGTCGCCAGCGGCGGCTATGCGTTGCATGACGGCCTTGCCGGCTGTCGCGTCGGGGGCGGCGCTGAGGGCGAGACCGCCGGCCAGGCAGATGAAGGTGTAGCGCCCGTTCTCAAGCTTGCGCACCTGCCATTGCTGGTTGCGGTTGCCGGTGTCGGTACCCCACTGGATGATGTTACCCTCGCGTGAGCCGTGGTTGCCGTTGTCAACGCTTAAATCGTTGAGGGGCGAGGCGATGTTGACGGCGCCGCGGCCGCAGTCGACGAAACGCCACACCTGCGACTCGCTCTTCTTGTTCGCTGTGGCGAGGACGATGTTGGCGTCGGGGTCGAGACTGGCCAGATTGTCCAGCACAAGGCCGGTCTTGGCGTTACGGATGACGTAGTTCTGGTCGGCCTTGAACTCCTGGGCGGAGAGGCTTGTAGCGGCAAGCACGAACAATGCCGCAAGGAACGTGAGGGAGAGGATTCTGCTTTTCATAAGGTTGGATGTGAATGGTTGATTGTTTATGCGGACAAAGGTAACAAGAAATAATAAAAAAAACACCCTTTCGAGTGTTTTTTTGTAATTCCTTTTAAAATAGGCATGTCTGGATTTAGGAGTTCAGGAGTTCAGGAGTTCAGGAGTTCAGACAATAGCAGGAGTTCAGGAGTACAGGAGTACAGGAGTTCAGGAGTTCAGACAATAGCAGGAGTACAGGAGTTCAGGAGTTCAGGAGTTCAGACAATAGTGCAGATAATGAAAACCTGAATGCAGAGGTATTGTCTGAACTCCTGAACTCCTGAACTCCTGAACTCCCCCAAAAAACAGAATCTCCTGAACTTCCACAAAATAGGTCAGTTCCGCTGTAGATAGTAGGTCACTTGGCTGTCTCTTTCTCCCGTCAGGCCATCGTAGTCAGTCCCTTCATAAGAACTTAGATTCCAGGCTGGATAGCTCGTACTGATTGTCGCATATTGGACTATCTCCGAGAAGCTGTATGTGAGGCTCATTCTGTCGTAGCCATAGGGAAAGTCCGTGCTGGCAATGTTGTGTTCAGCGTTCTCGTCTTTCATCCAGGTGATGGTCATCTTCCGGTCTTCATATTCTTTTTTGAAAGCCTCGAAATAGGAGTCGGAGAAGAATAGGCGGACGTACATGACGCTATCGCTTGTGACGCCCCATAGGAATTCTTCCTTGAATGTATTGAAGGGGCGGTTATAAATGTTTGCGAACATGGGCGGCTGCCAACTGCTGTCTTCTATTTGCTTGAGCGTACCCCATCCGTCGTCACGGAATGTCCAGAGAATCCGGTTTTCGTAGGTGTCCCCGCCTTGGATGTTGTCGAGGATGTTGCCATCGGCATCTTTGACAACGGTTTGGGTCACGTTGCTGGTGGCATATTGCAGCCACTCGCCGACGAAAGGTTGGATGTACTTACGGTATTCGAGAGTGCTGCCTTCTAACGAAGAATGTTTTTCGTAATCGAACAAAGGGCTATCGTCATAGCTCGAACATGCGGCAAGGATGGAGGCGAGGATAAGCAGGAAGGAGATGTCTTTCTTTTTCATATGGCTTCAATCTTTATCATTAAACACGATTTCTTAATTCTTAGTAGTTCAGGAGTTCAGGAGTTCAGTAGTTCAGACAATAGCTTTGCATGTTGATTTTCATCTTTAAAACTTTTTTTCTTAACTCTTAACTCTTAATTCTTAACTATTAAAACACTAAACACAAAACTCTAAACTCCTGACAATCGTCAGAGCGTATATTGCAGGGTGAGGCGTAGCGAGGGCGCCCAGGGATGGCCGGTGCGCGAGGTGGTGAGGCGCGTCTCGGTGAGATGATAGCTGAGGCCCGGCTGGAAGGCAAGGCTGACATGATGGCCGAGGTCGTAGCCGACGGTCATCTGTCCGCCGACGGCAAACTGCCAAGGACGTTCGTCCTGTCGCCATGTGCCGAGGCGGGCGCCAAGGCATCGTTCGACGGTGGTGCCGGCGCTGAGTGTGAGGGATAGCGCGCCCCGTCCGGCGAATCGCCACCCGGCGTAGAGCGGCAGGCCGAGGTACTGAACGCGCTGTTCGCGTGTGTTGGCAGGGGTGATGACCTGCGACGATAGGGTAGTCCACACGAGGCCTGTCTCCAGCACGAGGCGTTCGATGGGCTCGTAGGATATGCTGAGGCCCACGCTCAGCTCGGGACGGTGGTTGAAGACGTAGTTGCCTATGGTTGCGTAGGGGTTACTGGCGAATGAAGGACCCTTCGCCGCAGGTGCGGCCATGGGGCGGCTGGAGTAGTAGTAATTGCCGTTCATGAGGGCCAGTGCTCCCGGCATGACGGAGGTGGTGCCGCCGCCAGCGCCACCACCCGGGATGCCGAAGGTGATGCGTCCGCGGCTCCGGCTCCGGGAAGCCTCCCCCGCCCCCTCCTGAAGGAGGGGGGACTGATTACTTCCGCTCGCTGCTCCCTTCCCTTTAGGGGAGGGCTGGGGTGAGGCTTCTCCTCCGCTCGCTGCTCCCTTCCCTATAGTGGAGGGCTGGGGTGAGGCTTCTCCTCCGCTCGCGGCTCCCTTCCCTTTAGGGGAGGGCTGGGGTGAGGCTTCGGGCTGGGTTGAGGCTTCTCTGATGGCTGAAGTCATATTCTGCGCTACAACGTTCGGGAGGATTTGCAATCCGGCCGCGTCGAGTAGAGGGATTTGCAATCCCTCGCCTGTAGCCTCCCCCGTCCCCTTCTGAAGGAAAGCCTCCCCCGTCCCCTCCTGAAGGAAAGCCTCCCCCGACTCCTCCTGAAGGAGGGGGGACTGATTACTTCCGCTGGTCTCCCCTCCTTTAGGAGGGGTAAGGGGGAGGCTATCTGGTATGGCAAAGAACACCACCGCCAGCACGGCAGCTGCCGCAGCCGTCCATACGGCTACGCGCTTCCAGGGCACCGCTACGGGCGAGTGGCCGCCGGTGCCGCCCAGCTCCTTCTCGAGCCGTGCCCATCCCCCGTCAGGAGGCGTCATCTGCGCCCCCTTCATGCGGTCGCGCAGCCCATCCGTCCAATCTTTCTTCTGCTTCATAAATGGTTTAACGTTTAATGTTTAACGTTTAACGTTTAACGAACACGTCCTTTTGGTTAATGGTTAATGATTCATGGTTCATGGTTATCGTTTAACGAACACGTTCTCAGAACTATTTTTCTTAACTCTTAATTAAACTTCGTTTTTCTTCTGTCGCGACTCGGCATAGTTCAAACAAGTTTGAATCTGCTCTCGCTGCTCCATCGGTTCTTAACTCTTAACTACAATAAATTCCTAATTCCTCATTGCTCCAAAGGAGCCTGATGCGTGCGGCCAGCAGGGCTTTGGCGCGGGCAAGCTGCGAGGCCGACGTCCGTTCCTTGATGCCCAGCAGGCGGGCAATCTCCTTGTGCGAACAGCCGTCGATGCAGTAGAGGTTGAACACCACGCGATAGCCCTCGGGCAGCTCGCCGATGAGGCGGAAGAGGTCGTCGTCGCTGATGCGGTCGATGTCGTCCGCTGTGGGCTCGGGCACGTCCTTCAGCTCAGTCTCTGTCTCGTCTATCGGGACGAAGGCCAGCGTCCGACGCTTCCTGAGGCTGTCGATGGCCACGTTCCTCGCCACGCGCTCCATCCACACGCCCAGGCTGCCCTCGCCCTGCCAGCGGAAACGGTTCAGACCGCCGAAGATGTTCAGGAATGCATCGTGCAGCCAGTCCTCCGCCTGCTCCCGCTCTGAGGCATAGCGCCGGCATACCGCCATCAGCCGCGGCGAGTAGGCTCTATACAGCTCCGCACGAGCAGCATTGTCACCCTTCTTGCATGCTTCCACCAAATACGCTTCACTCATCCATTGCGAGGTTGGATATCATTCTCTTCTTTTCCTATTACACTCATAAAACGTACGAGACCCGAAAATACTGCATGGGAAGACGAGATATTTTCCGGCAAAATTAAAAAAAATCTGAAAAACCTCCAATTTTCCTATCTTTTGTGTATTTTTGCAGCCAAATTAATAGGTACTTAGTAATATGAAAAAGATTCGTGCCGCCGTCATTGGTTACGGCAACATTGGCAAGTATGCGCTCGAGGCGCTGCAGGTATCACCCGATTTCGAGCTGGCAGGCGTCGTCCGCCGTCAGGGCGACAAGGACCGTCCCGCCGAGCTGGCAGGCATCCCCGTCGTCGATAACGTGTCAAAGCTGGCGGACGTCGATGTCGCCATCCTCGCCACCCCCACCCGCAAGGTCGAGGAGTACGCCCTTGAGTGTCTCGCGCTGGGCATCCACACCGTCGACAGTTTCGACATCCACACCCTCATCCCCGCGCTTCGCCAGAGGCTGGGCGATGCTGCCCGCAAGGCCGGACGCGTCAGCATCATCAGCGCCGGCTGGGACCCGGGCAGCGACAGCATCGTCCGCGCCCTGCTCGAGGCCATCGCACCCAAGGGACTCACCTACACCAACTTCGGTCCCGGCATGAGCATGGGCCATAGCGTCTGCGTCCGTTCGAAGGAGGGCGTGCGCGATGCCCTCTCCATGACCATCCCCAAGGGCGAGGGCGTACACCGCCGCATGGTCTATGTCGAGCTTGAGGAGGGTGCCAGCCTCGATGCCGTCGCCGCCGCCGTCAAGGCCGACCCCTACTTCGCGTCCGACGAGACGCACGTCTTCGCCGTCCCCAGCGTCGATGCCCTGCGCGACATGGGTCACGGCGTCAGCCTCACCCGCAAGGGCGTGAGCGGCACAACGCAGAACCAGCGCTTCTGCTTCGACATGAGCATCAACAACCCCGCCCTCACCGGTCAGGTGCTTGTCTGCGCCGCCCGTGCCGCCATGCGCCAGCAGCCTGGCGCCTACACCATGATTGAGATTCCCGTCATCGACCTCCTCCCCGGCAGCCGCGAAGACTGGCTCCATCTGGTGTAATTAGAATGAAGATTGAAAATTGAAGAATAATAATATGATGGAATTCTTCATTAAAAAAATCTTCAATTCTTAAAGTTGTGTCATGAAGAAAGGGAAGATTCTTGTCGTTGACGACAACGCCAACATCCGCAGCGCGCTCGAGCTCCTGCTGCCCGCCTACTTTGCCGAGGTGGAGCTGCTGCCGTCGCCCGCAGGGCTGCTGACGGCCGTCCAGAAGTTCCGCCCCGATGCTGTGCTGCTCGACATGAATTTTCATACCGACACCAACACCGGCGGCGAAGGACTCTTCTGGACAGGCGAGCTGAAGAAAGCCTATCCCCATGTGCAGATTGTTCTCTTTACGGCATACGCCGACATCGCTCTGGCCGTCGAGGGCATGAAGCGCGGCGCGTTCGACTTCATCGTCAAGCCGTGGGAGAACGACAAGCTCATTCAGACCCTGCGCGACGCCTGCGAAGCCTCACCCCAGCCCTCCCCTAAAGGGAAGGGAGCAGCGAGCGGAAGTAATCAGTCCCCCCTCCTTCAGGAGGGGTCGGGGGAGGCTTTCCTTCAGGAGGGGCAGGGCGAGGCTTCGGGCGAGGCACCGATGTTCTGGGGCAGCAGCGCGGCAATGGCCGAGATACGGCGTACCGTGGCGAAAGTGGCACCGACGGATGCCACCATTCTCATTACGGGCGAGAACGGCACCGGCAAGGATGTGCTGGCCCGTGAAATCCATGCCCAAAGCCTGCGGTCGGCCGGGCCGATGGTGAGCGTCGATGCCGGTGCCATCCCCGAGACGCTGTTCGAAGGCGAGCTGTTCGGTCACGTCAAGGGCGCTTTCACCGATGCGCGCAACGACCATGCAGGCAAGTTTGAGCAGGCATCCGGCGGCACGTTGTTCCTCGACGAGATAGCCAACATCCCCCTCACGCTGCAGGCCAAGCTGCTGCGCGTGCTGCAGAGCCGCATGGTGACACGCGTGGGAGCCGAGGCACCTGTCCCCGTCGATATCCGCCTCATCTGCGCCACCAATGGAAACATAGAGCAGATGGTGGGCGAGGGACGCTTCCGTGAGGACCTCTACTTCCGCATCAACACCGTCCGTCTCCATCTTCCGCCGCTGCGCGAACGGCCTGACGACATCCTGCCTCTAGCCCGGCGATTCCTGAGGGTATATGCCCAGCGATACCATCGCGCCGTCACCGCCATCTCCGACGAGGCAGCCACCGCCTTGCGCCACCATCCGTGGAACGGCAATATCCGCGAGCTGCAGAACACCATTGAAAAGGCCGTCATCCTTTCTGAAGGCAGCACGTTGCAGGTGGGTGACTTCCGTCTGCAGCGTCTCGCCTGCGGCGGGGCGAGGCGTCCCACCACGGACGACAAAGATCCGACGGCTGACCCGCTGACCATCAAGGAGTCTGAGGAACAGCTCATCCGCGATGCCATCGTCCGTTTAAACGGCAATCTCTCCTTGGTCGCCAGGGAACTGGGCATCAGCCGTCCCACCCTCTACAGCAAATTGAAAAAATACGACATATAATTTTATTGACTATTTGACGATTTACTTTTTTTTCGTTTAACGTTTAACGTTTAATGTTTAACGAACACGTCTGGCGCCTTCGGCGCAATTGATAATTGATAATTGAAAATTGATAATTATCCATGGTCCATTGTCAATTGTCAATTAACGAAGTTATCTCTAACCCCTAACCCCTAACCCCTAACCTCTAATTTTTAAAAAGGTGTCCCTTTGGCAAATCATCCTTCTCGCCCTTGGTGTCGCCGCCATAGTGGCTGTGGTGACCGGGCTGATTGTGCACGAACGCGACCGCCGCAAGGTGGCCTATATGCTCGACTCGCTCGAGGACGGAGAGCTGAACTTCAAGTTCGTCGGGAAAACCCGCTTCAACCGCACCCTTAATCGCATCCGGGATGTCGTGGACATCTACCATCGGCAGGCTGAACAGGACTCGTGGATAAAGCTCATCCGGGTGTTGACGCACGAAATCATGAACACCGTCAGTCCCATTTCGTCGCTGAGCGAGGCGTTGAGCCGTCAGCTCGACCAGCCCGAAGCCGAGCGCGAGGTAGATGTAGAGGCCGGACTGCGCACCATCTCCTCGTCATGCCGCGATTTGTTGCAGTTCACCGAGACCTATCGTGAGCTGGCAGGCATGGTGCAGCCAAAGCGCAAAGCCCTTCTTGTTCGCGAGCTGCTGAACGAGGTCGTTGGCTTGACAGCCACCCGATGTGCCGAGTCAGGTGTTGAGTGCCGCTGCTCGGTGGCCGATGACGACATACTCATCTATGCCGACCGTGCCCAGTTGACGCGTGTGCTTGTCAACCTCATCACCAATGCTCTTCAGGCCGGGGCTACGCTCATCACCCTCCATGCCGAGAACGACCGGAGTGAGCAGACGCTCATCCACGTGTCGAACAATGGTGAGCCCATCAGCACCGCCAGTCAGGAGCAAATATTCATCCCCTTCTTCACGACCAAGAATGGTGGTTCGGGCATCGGCCTGAGCCTCTCCCGACAGATTATGCATGCCCACAACGGTACTCTCGACCTTGTCCGTAGTGACCCCACCGCCACAGAATTCCTCCTCACCTTCAAATAGTTCATGATTCTTTTTTTTATGGTTTAGTTTTTGCTCCGCAAAAGGTTTATTTTTTTTGTTTTCAAAAAAGGTTTAATGATTTTGCGTGGCAAAATCGGTTTATAAACCTCCGGCGCAGCCGGAACTAAACCTCGGAAAAGCCGAACGTTTTCGTTAAGCCAAATGACCAAAGCAAAGCTCGCTTTACTTTGGCATGGCGAGAAAAAGAAGGATGAAATCCAACGTTTTCGTTAAGCCAAATGACCAAAGCAAAGCTCGCTTTACTTTGGCATGGCGAGAAAACGAAGGATGAAATCCAACTAAGCCTATAAACCTTTTTTTATAGGCATCGTTTTTGTATTGTTTGAGTATTTTTATAAACACGGGCCGCGTTTATATAAACAGGGGCCCTGTTTATATAAACAGGGGCGGCGTTTATATAAACAGGGCCCCTGTTTATAAAATATCTCCTACTTCTGCAAAATAGGGAAGTCTTTACCGCTTTTCCCTCCCGCTTTTGCTCCATCCAGGCACTATGCCCGGATGGAATTGTAAAGTTTCTTTACATCGACTGTAAAGTTTCTTTACACTTTTCGCAAAGGCTGTTTTTCTTATGTGATAGATAACCAATCATTTGTGTTTGTGGCACGGACTTTGCTTTATGATAGGCAGAACAGTCAAAGAAATGTCACAGATGATAAACGTCAACTTCTCCTATTTTAAAAAGGTGCCCATTGTAGTGCTTATAGGGTTGTTCGGCTATGCAGGAACAGCTACAGCGGTTTCTCAAACGGCCGCAGCCGACACTATATCCGAGGCACCCATGTCGCTCCACGATTGCATGGCATATGCCGTCCGACACAGCACGAAGATGCGCACGTCTGCTGCCGACCGCAGCGACGAGCGGGCACAGCGCCGTCAGGCCATCATGCAGGCCTTCACCCCCAGCGTCAGCGCCAGCACCTATGCCTATAACAACTATGGGCGTAACATCGACCCTGAGACCAACACCTATAACACCGTCACCTCGTTTCACAACGGTTACTCGGTGAGCGCCAGCCTGACGCTGTTCGACGGTTTTCAGGCGCTGGACAATCTGCGCATAGCCACCACCACTATGAAGATGGGCATCAGCCGCGACGAGCAGACGCGCGACGCAATCTGCCTGGCTACGATGGAGGCCTATTACAACGTGCTCTACTATACCTCCCTCGCCCAAGTCCTCACCCGTCAGGTTGAGACCGCCGAGGCTATGCTGCGCAAGGCCGTGCGTGAGGAGGAGCTGGGGCAGAAAAGCCATGCCGACGTGGTGCAGATGGAGGCTGAGCTGGCTAAGAAACAGTTTGACTTGACGAGCGCCACCAATCAGCATGTCAATGCCATGCTGACGCTGAAAGACGTGATGTATTGGCCCACAGGGAAAGAATTGGAAATCAGGAAAGAAAAATCGGTTAGTGGTGAGGGGTTAGGCGCCTTCGGCGCAATTGATAATTATCAATTGTCAATTATCAACCGACGCCAAGCCGAGAGCCATCAAGCTTGCTTGAACCGACGCCAAGATGAGAGCCATCAAGCTTGCTTGAACCGACGCCAAGATGAGAGCCATCAAGCTTGCTTGAATGGCCGAGGCGCGAAGGAGGAAGACGAAGTCAATGGCCAAGGTGCGAAGGAGGAAGACAAAGTCAATTATCAATTGCTTTCATCCCTTCCCGCAGCGGCAATAGCGCGAGGTACGCTGGAGAATGCCCGCGCTGCCCTTCACACCGCCCGTTGGGCATACGCTCCTTCGTTGGGACTCTACGGCGGATGGTCCACCAACTATTTCACCTATCCCGGTATGGCCGGTTACGTGCCCACACCCTTCCGCGAGCAGTTCCGGAACAACAGCGGCGAGTACATCCAGCTCTCCATGAGCATCCCCATCTTCGACCGCTTTTCGCGCCGCACGACTCTCCGCCTACGCCGCAATGCCGTCGAGCGGGCCGAAGCGCAGTACGAGCAGACCATGCGCGACATCGAGAACGAAGTCTCCCGTGCTGTCAACGACCGCGACGGCGCCGCTTCTGCCTACCGCCAGGCTGTTCGCCGCGCCGAGGTGGAAGAGGAGGCCTACACCCTTTCACGCCGCCAGTACGAGCAGGGACTTATTTCTCCTCTCGACTATCAGACTGCTTCGCAGGCCTACCTCAACGCCCAGGCTGAGCGGCTTGGTGCCCAGTTCAGGTATCGGCTTAAACAAAGCGTTGTTCGATATTACAACGGCACACCTTATCTGGAGCAATGAACAGAGTGCGGGTTTCAGCGTCCGCCGTGGACGCATCGGTTTTTGCCTTGGTTACGATGGGGCGGCGTGGCTGCTGAAACCCTCTTTTTCACAAAACTGCAACTTTTTAGGTAATGAAAAACGTCTATAATATATTATACAATGGATAGAGTAATAGAAAAGAAGAAAGGCCTGAGGGCGGCCTTCACGCGCAGAGCCCTCCCGTGGTGGGGACTGGGCCTGCTGGCCGTGCTGGTCGTGTGGGCTGTGGCCCGTCCCAGCCGAAGCACCCTCAGAGTGAAAAGCGACAGCATCATCGTCGGCGACGTCAGGAGCGGCGTGTTTAACGACTACATCCGTCTGGGCGGCACCGTGCAGCCTATGACGTCCGTTCAAATCAGCCCCACCGAGGGCGGCATCGTGGAGCGTATCGTGGCCGAGGAGGGTTCGATGGTTAAGGCAGGCGACGTCATCCTCGAACTCAGCAACGAGGGGCTCGACCTGCAGATTCTCAACTCAGAGGCCGAGCTGGCCGAAAAGGAGAACATCCTGCGCAACACGCTCATCTCCATGGAGCAGCAGCGGCTCACCGTCCGTCAGGAGCGCCTTCAACTTCAGATTGACGTGCGCCGCACGCGCCGTGCCTACGAGTCTAAGAAGCAGCTCTACGACGAGCAGCTCATCGCCCGCGAAGACTATCTGAAAGCCGAGGAAGACTACCTGCTGGCCCGCGACCGTCTGGAGCTCGTCACCGAGCGCGAGGCGCAGGACAGCCTCTACCGCAGCGTCGAGGTGGCCCGTATGCGCGAGAGCCTCGACAACATGCGCACCAACATGCTGATGATACGCCGCCGTAAGGAGAACCTCAGCGTCAAGGCGCCCATCAGCGGCGAGCTGGGCCTGCTCAGCGCCGTCCTCGGCCAGAGCATTGCCGCCGGCACGAAGGTGGGACAGATCAACGACCTGAAGAACTACAAGATTGAGGCCCAGATAGACGAGCACTACATCGACCGCGTCACCCCCGGCCTGGAGGCCACCTTCGAGCGTCAGGGCGACCGCTTCTCCGCCCTCCTCGTCAAGGTCTATCCCGAGGTGCGCGAGGGCAAGTTCAAGGCCGACTTCCGCTTCAGCGGCCCGCAGCCAGACAACATCCGCACCGGCCAGACCTACTACCTCAACGTCCAGCTCGGGGCCAGCACCGAGGCTGTCATCATCCCCAAGGGCAGCTTTTTCCAGCAGACGGGCGGCAAGTGGATCTACGTCCTCACTCCCGACGGCAGCCGCGCCGTCCGCCGCGACATACGCATCGGACGTCAGAACCCCCAGAGCTACGAGGTGTTCGATGGCCTCGCCCCCGGCGAACGCATCATCCTCTCCAGCTACGACACCTTTGGCGACAACGAAGTGCTGATAATTAAATAAAGTTTAACGTTTAATGTTTAACGTTTAACGAACACGTCTGGCGCCTTCGGCGCAATTGATAATTGGCTTCGCCTTCCTCCTTCGCACCTCGGCCATTCAAGCAAGCTTGATGGCTCTCGGTTTGGCGTCGGTTGATAATTGAAAATTGATAATTATCCATGGTCCATTGTCAATTGTCAATTAACGAAGTTATCTCTAACCCCTAACCTCTAACCCCTAACCTAATTTCTAATTTCTAATTCCTAATTCCTAATTCTTTGAAATCCTATCTTACCTTCCTCCGCCGTAATTGGCTTTATACGCTCATCGAGATGTTCGGGCTCTCCGTAGCGTTGGGGTTCGTCGTGCTGCTGGCATCGTATGCCCGAACCGAGTTCAGCGTCGGCCGCAGGCAGCCTCTGTCAAAACAACTCTACGCCGTCGGCACAGGCTCCTTCCTCGGCATGACGCTCGGCACGGCCGAGGCGTTCTACGGCAGCATCCCCGAGATAACGGGCTGGACGCGCATCGCCCGTTACAACGGCATCGGCTATGACATCACCGTCGGTGGCGACTTCTACGAGACGCGGGCTGCCACCATCGACACCAATTTCTTCCAGTATTTCGACTACGCCCTCGAAGGCTGCGACCGCCGCCGCGTGCTGGCCAGTCCCGACGAGGTCATCCTTTCCCGCTCGTTCGCCCGCAAGGTGTTCGGCACGGACGACCCCGTTGGCAAGACCATCGAGAGTGCCGTGGACGGTCGTCTCGTAGTGGCAGGCGTTGTCGACGACTTCGGTCCAGCGGACGTCTTTCAGCCCTTCGACATCTTTCTCGGTATGGACAAGGCACTCCTCCAGGAAATGGACAACTTTGGCATGGTGCAGACCTTCGTCACGCTGGCCGACGGCACCGACACCGAGAGCCTGAACAGCAAGCTCCTCGCCACCTACATGGACTACTGGAAAGACTGGTACAAGGCCGATGGCTCGGACGGCTCGTTCCTGTGGGGTTCGTCGTTGACGAGGCTGGACGAAATCTACTTCTCGTCGTTTGACGACGGGGGTGATAACGTTGTCCGTAAGGGCGACAAGCGCACCGTCCATGTGCTGCTCGTCGTGGCGCTGGTGCTGCTCGTGTCTGCCGTGTTCAACTACATCAACCTCACCGTGGCACAGACGGGCAAACGGGCCAAGGAGATGGCCACGCGCCGTCTGCTGGGGCAGCAGCAGAGTGGCATCGTGCTGCGCTATCTGGGCGAGTCGCTCTTCTTCACCACACTCTGCTTCGTCATCGGCATCGTGCTGGCGGTGGCGGCGAAGCCGTTATTCGAACGGCTGTTTACGTCGTCGGAGATAGTCCTGAAGCCCGACTTTCGCGTGACCGCCGTCGCTGTGGCTCTGCTGGCGGTGGTGGCGCTCGTCTCGGGTCTGTTGCCTGCTGCCTTCATCGCGCGTTTCCAGCCCATCCACGTGGTGAAGGGCGAGTTCCGCTTCCGTTCGAAGCTGGTGTTCAGCCGCGTGTTCATCGTCCTGCAGAACGTCATCAGCACGGTACTTGTCGCCGTCAGCCTGACGATGGCGCTCCAGATGCACCACCTCGCCACGCTGCCCACGGGCTACCGCACGGACGGCATCCTCTCCGTGTCGGCCGCGTCCATCGGCTATACCTACGACAAGCAGTCCATCCTGCGCGAGCGGCTGCTGGCCCTGCCGCAGGTGGAGGCTGTGGGGCTGGCGGCGCAGGTTCCCATGCGCACCGGTTTCGACGGCGTCCACGTTGAGGGTGAGAAGCAGTCGTGGGTTCGCCCGTCGCATTTAGACAGCACGGCGTTCCACATGCTCGGCCTTGAGGTGGTGGAGCGCTACAGCGAGCCGCTGCCGGGCATGTTCTGGGTGACGGAGGAGACGCGCGACCGCTATGGTATCACGCCCGGCCATCCCTGGTTCGGTACGATGGACGGACAGCCGGAGCGCGAGGTCTGCGGCGTCATCCGCGACTTCCGCAGCGGCACGCCCATGGAGTCGCCCATGGACGACAGCCACAGCGTGGTGAAGGTGCTCGACACCCGCCTCTGGGTCTATAACCATCTGGTGCAGGTGAAGGGCGACCGCCGCGAGGCCATCGAGGCCGTGCGCCGCGTCTGCCGCGAGGTGAACGAGGAGCTGACGGGGCTGCCGAAGGAGATGGAGGTCACCTACGTCGATGACTACCTCCGCGACAGCCTGACGGGCAGCCGCCGCGCTATTACGCTCGTGCTCGTCTTCATGGGCATCGCCCTCGTCATCTCCGCCCTCGGCCTGCTGGCCATGTCCATCTACTACACCGGTCAGCAGGCGCGTCAGATAGCGCTGCGCAAGGTGTTCGGCGCCGAGGTGGGCGCGGCGTCGTGGCAGCTGGCGCGGGGCTTTGTCGTGATGGCGGCCGTGGCCGTCGTCGTGGCCATGCCGTTGGCCGTGTGGGCCATGACCTTCTATCTGGAGGGCTTCTACAACCGCATCGCCACGCCGTGGTGGGTCGTTCCCGTGGCTGCGCTGTTTACCTTCGTTGTGGCCTTTGTCTCCGTCATCTCTCAGATTTTGCATATAGCCTTGGAAAATCCTGTTAAAACCTTAAAAACCGAATAAGCAATGACATTTTTCTCTTATCTCACCTCTGCCGTGCGCACCCTGCCGGCAAAGGGGCGGCGGAACGGCCTGAAGGTGCTGACGCTGGGCATCGGGCTCTCCGTGGGTCTCGTGCTGGTCGGCGTGGTCTCATTCCGGCAGACGTTTGACAACTTCTACACCGATGCCGACCGCATCTACTATCTTTCCGAAGCCTATACGCAAAACGGCGAGGCGCGCGTATTCTCTCAGACGAGCGGCGGCATTGCGCCCACCATGGCCGCGCACTTCCCGCAGATCGAGGAGGCGACGCGCTTCCGCTGGTGGGGCGAAGGCGATGCTATCCTCGCCGAGACGAAGGAGCGTGTCCATGCCAACCTCATCTTCCTGGCCGACACGGCCTTCTTCCACATTCTCGACCGTCCCGTCGTGGCGGGCGACATTACGGAGTCGCTTGCCGTGCCGGAAAACATGGTTGTCTCCATGAGCCTCGCGCGTCGTCTCTACCGTGGCACTGGCCGGGGCGACTACACCGTTGCCGAGGCTGTCGTCGGTACGAGGCTTTCCTTCGCCGGACAGGCGGGCGGCACTGTGTTCACCGTTGCGGGCGTCTATGCCGACTATCCCTACAACGCCAACTGGCGTCCCGAGGCTGTGGTGTCGCTGGGCGCAACCAAGGCCTTTACGGGTTGGGACGGCACGATGAACATGGTGGGCAACGACTCGTACAGGAGCTTCATCAAACTCCATCGCGGCGCCGATGTCTGTGACATCAACGACCACATGGACGGCTACGTCAACGCCTACCTGCCTGTGGAGGAGGCTAGGAAACACGGCTTCACGATAAACTACATAGCCAAGCCCTTCAAGGATTTTCATTCTGAGGATGCCTCGGCGCGCAACCTAACTCTGCTGCTGGCCTTCGTAGCCTTCGCCCTGCTGCTGACGTCGGTGCTGAACTATATGCTCATCGTGGTTTCGACGTCGGTGACGCGAAGCCGCGAGATGGCGCTGCGCAAGTGTCTGGGCAGCGGTGTGGGCGACACCTTCCGTATGATGTTTGCCGAAGCCGTTGTTCACATGGTGCTGGCGTTGTTGCTGGCTGCCATCCTTGTCTATGCGGCGCGGGGTCTGGTAGAGCAGCTGGCGGGCGTGAACCCCATCGCCCTCTTCACAGGCGAGCCGCTGAGATGGGCCGTCGGCATTGTCGTGACGGTGGTGCTGCTGAACGGTCTCGTGCCCGGCATTTTGTTCAACCGCATCCCCGTGGCGGTGGCATTCCGCGGCTATGCCCGCAACCGCCGCACGTGGAAGCGCGGCCTGCTGGCCGTCGAGTTTGCCGCCGCTGCCTTTCTTGCCGTCGTCATCTCCGTCGTGGCGCTCCAGTACCGTCTGATGACGCGCGCCGATGTGGGTTTCGAGTACGGCGATGTCGCCTCCATCATGATGCCCGAGGCTACGAAAGCCCAGAAACTAGAACTCATTGAGGCTGTGCGTGCCCTGCCCTGCGTGGATGACGCCGCGTTTGCCTACCAGAATCCCTTCGACGGCTGTAGCGGCGACAACGTTTCCCTGCCCGACGACCCGAAGGAACTCTTCAACATCCGCGACTTCTATTATGTAGATGAACACTACTGGAACGTCATGGGCATCGCCCTTGCCGAGGGCCGTAACTTCAACCCTGAACTCGGCATCGACCAGGAGATTATCGTCTCACGCTCATTTGCCGAAGCCTTGCGCACGATGGTAGGGTGGGACAATGTCGTCGGCCAGCAGGTGCGTGTCACCGACCACGAGAAGACGGTCTCGACCATTGTGGGTGTCTTCGACGATATCCACACGGGGACGTTCGACAAGGAGGGCGCCGACCACCGCGACCGTCCGATGGGCGTATTCTTCTGCAACCCTGAGAACTATACGGGCATGTATCCCTACGTCTTCGTGAAGTACCATCAGCTGGACACGGAGGCGCTGGAGCAGACGCAGGCTGTCGTCGGCCGTGTGCTGACCGGCCAGTCGGCGCCGCTGGTGCCCTTTCGCCTGCAGGTGCTTGACAATTTTGCAGGCACGCTTCGTTTGCGCAATGCCATCCTCATCGGCGGCATCGTCACGCTGCTCATCGCCCTGCTGGGGCTGACGGGCTACACCATCGACGAGGCGAAGCGCCGTGCCAAGGAAATCGCCATCCGCCGCGTTTGCGGCTATCAGCTTAGCATCATCCGCCGGATGTTCCTGCGCGACATTATGCTCATCGCCCTGCCGTCGGTAGCTGCGGGCTGCCTCGTTGCCGCCATCGTGGCGGGCAACTGGGAGCAGCAGTTCACGCTCAAGGCCGGGCTGCCCGTGTGGGTGTTTGCTGTCGTGGTGGTGACGATTCTCTGCATCGTTGCCCTTGTCTCCGACGGCTATGTCCGCCACATCGCTTCCGTCAACCCCGCCAAAACGCTGAAAATGGAATAGTCATTCAGAAAATAATAAAAAAAACAGTATAACCTATTTAAAAACAAACAGCAATGCTTAAAGTAAACAACCTTACCAAGGTCTTCCGCACGGAAGAAATCGAAACCACGGCGCTCGACGGCGTGACGTTTGAAATCAAGGACGGCGAGTTCGTCGCCATCATGGGCCCCTCGGGCTGCGGCAAATCGACGCTGCTCAACATCCTCGGCCTGCTCGACAACCCCAGCAGCGGCACCTACGAGCTGCTCGGCACCGAAGTGGCCACGCTCCGTGAGCGCGAGCGCACCCGCTTCCGCAAAGGCAACATCGGCTTCGTGTTCCAGAGCTTCAACCTCATCGACGAGCTCAACGTCTATGAGAACATAGAACTGCCGCTCAAGTTTGTCAACATGCCCGCCGCAGAGCGCAAGCAGCGCGTGGCCGACATCATGCACCGCATGGCCATCACCCACCGCGCCAAGCACTTCCCCAACCAACTCTCAGGCGGTCAGCAGCAGCGTGTGGCCATTGCCCGTGCCTGCGTCAGCAACCCCAAGCTCATCCTCGCCGACGAGCCTACCGGCAACCTCGACACCAAAAATGGCCGCGAGGTGATGAAGCTCCTGCAGGAGCTCAATGCCGAGGGCACCACCATCGTCATGGTCACTCACAGCCAGCGCGACGCAGCCTGCGCCCAACGTACCATCGACCTCCTCGACGGCCGCATCGTCAGCGACATCGGCGCAAACCTCTAAAGGTAAACCTTCATGGATAATGGATAATTATCAATTATCAATTTTCAATTTTCAATTGCGCCGAAGGGCGCCTAAGTTATCATGTTCAAATACATTTTCCAGAATTTCCTGCACACGCTGCGGCGGTACAAGGCGTCGAGCCTGCTGAACATCGTCGGTATGGCGGTGGCGTTCGCGGCGTTCTACGTCATCGTCACGCAGGTGAGCTACGGCTTCGGCTATAACCACCGCATCCCCGGGGCCGACCGCATCTATCAGCTCAGCTACCCCAGTCCGTACAACAATGGGAAGTACAACACTTTCTTTAGCCGTCCCTTCGGCGAACGGCTCATCGCGTGCAGCCCCACCGTAGAGGCGGGCGGTATGGCCAAGTTCGGCGGCCCCACGGAGTTCTGCTTCATCAAGGAGGGCGACGACGTCCGCAAATTCCCCATGAACGTCTGTGAATTTACTTCGGGCGGCGTGCAGGTGTTCGGCTTCGAGCCCGTGCAGGGCTCGCTGGACGAGCTTGCACGTCCCGGCACCGTGGCCGTCTCGGCAGCGTTCGCCGCGAAGATGAACCTCCATCTTGGCGACCGCATCTCGCAGAACTCCGACGGCGTCAGCGATGCCTTTGAGATTGTCGCCATCTGGCGCGACTTCCCCCGGAACTCCGACCTCGGCACGCTGGAAGCGCTCTACGACATCCGCGACGAGTCGCTGGAAAACACCAGCCAATGGAACTACAACTATTGGGTGCGCCTCCGCTCGGCCGACGACCGTGCTGTCTTCGAGGAGAGCATGCGCACGGTGATGCGCGAGATGCTGATGGACGACGGCACGGAGGACGAGGACATCAACGGTCAGCTGGACAGGTTCCGCATCCATCTTGTTCCCCTGCGTGACCATTACTACGCCTCTGACTTGGAGTGGGCGGGGGTGAAGTTGGGCAACCGCACGACGGACGTCACGCTGCTGGCTGTGGCCATCCTCATTCTGCTCATAGCCTTCATCAACTTCGTCAATTTCTTCTTTGCGCTGGTGCCGGTGCGGATGCGGGCGGTGAACACCTACAAGGTCTATGGCGCGTCGCGCGGCTTTCTGGTGGCGAACTTCGTCTTCGAGGCCGTCGGCACGGTGGTGGTGGCGCTGGGCGTGGCGGCTCTCGTGGTGCTGGCCATCACGAAGTCGTCGTTAACTGGAATGCTGTCGGCGCCCGTAGCCTTCGGGCAGAATGTTCCCGTGGTGCTGACGACCGTCGCCGTGACTGTGGCGGCTGCCGTAGCGGGCAGTCTCTATCCGTCGTTCTACATCACGAAGTTCCAGGTGGCGATGGCGGTGAAGGGCTCGTTCGGCGGCTCGGCGGCAGGACGACGGCTCAGGAGCATACTCATGGGCGTGCAGTTCGTCATCTCCATCGGCCTCATCATCTGTGCCACGTTCATCCGTATGCAGCATGCCTACATGATGAACTACGACATGGGCTTCGACAAGGAACACCTGCTCACGGGCTTCATGAGCGACGACCTCGGATGGTACGGACAATCGAACCACGCCTTCGAGGACAGGCTGCGCAGCAACCCCGACATCAAGGATATTGCCTGGGCCGCAGGGCCCATCGTGGGTGAGATTCGCATGGGCTGGGGACGCGCTTACAAGGGGCGCCAGATTAACATGCAGACCTATCCCGTCTCGCCCAACTTCCTCTCGTTCATGGGCATCCCCGTGGTGGAGGGCAGGGACTTCCTGCCGTCGGACGACCAGGGGAATGGTGTCTTCATCTTCAACGAGCAGGGGCGGAAGGAGTATGACATCGAGTTGGACGACGTCATCACCGGCCATCGTGGCGACGCCCGCGTGGTAGGCATCTGTCGCGATTTCCACTACAAGCCCCTCCAGTATCGGAGCGAGCCGTTCGTCTTCTACGTCTTCGGCGAGAAGACCCGTTGGCAGAATCTGTCTCATATCTTCATCCGCACCCGTGCGGGCGCCAACCCTGCCGAGGTGATGAAGTTCGTCCTCGACACGGCGCACGACGTCAGCCCCGCGACCGACATGGAGACGGTGAGCCTCCGATTCTTCGACGAGGAACTGGGCCGTCAGTATCAGAAAGAGCGCGAGCTGGCGCGGCTGGTCACGCTGTTCACCCTCATTGCCATTGTGCTGTCGCTAATGGGCGTATTCGGGCTGGTGCTCTTCGAGACGCAGCGCCGCAGCAAGGAGATAGCCATCCGCCGCGTGTTGGGCTCGGAGGTGAAGGACATCCTCGCGCTGCTGAACGGGAAGTTCGTGCGCATCGTGCTGGCGAGCTTCGCCCTGGCAGCACCCGTCAGCTGGCTGCTGATGAGCCGCTATTTCAGCACCTTTGCCTACCACACGCCCGTCCGCCTGTGGGTGTTTGCAGTCGCACTGGTGGCCGTGCTTGTTGTCACCGTGGCCATTGTCACTCTGCGCAGCCTCCACGCCGCCACCAGCAACCCTGTGGAAATGATAAAGACAGAATGAATAAACTGGTTTAACGGAGATGGTTTAAGGTTTAACGTTTAAGGTTTAACGTTTAACGAGGCTGGCGCTGGTGAAATCGAAGGACGTGTTCGTTAAACATTAAACGCTAAACATTAAACAAGAATCCGAAGGACGTGTTCGTTAAACATTAAACATAAGAAAATGAACTCCTTTTTCCGATTTCTGAAGCGGAACCCGCTTTATACCTTCATCAATGTCGTGGGCCTGGCGGTGTCTCTGATGTTCGTCATTCTGATATGCGACTACACGTGGCGGCAATTCAGCATCGACGGCTGGCACAAGAAGCGCGACCGCATCGTGCTGCTTGGTCACGGCGGCACCTTCTTCTCGTGGCCCGGTGTCACCCGCCAACTGGCCGAACGCTATCCCGAGATTGAAAAGACCTGCTGCGTGATGACGAACAGCGGCTCTATCCGTAGCGAAAAAGGCTCTGTGACGTACGACGAAGGCGACCCCATCCTGCTGGCTGACGCGACATTTTTCGACCTCTTCGACTTCCGCCTTGTGCAGGGCGACCGTGCTACGGCGCTTGATGCGCCGGATAAATGCGTCATCACCGAGTCGCTGGCCCGTACGCTCTTCCCCGACCGCAACCCCGTGGGCGAGGCGCTGCGCATCGTCGGCAACCACGCTATCCACATCGGCGACGAGAACCCCTACGACTCCACCCTCGTTTATACCGTTTCGGCTGTGGCACGCGACTTCGACAAGACCGTGCTGCCCAACGACGTGAAGGTCATTGCTTCGATGGAGCGCCATCCGCAGGTGATGGGCTACACCGTCGGCAATAACGTCTATGTCATGAGCCAGCACGGCGCCACGAAGTCGTTCCTGCTGCTGTGCGAAGGTGCCGACCTGACGCCGCAGCTGCCGTCCATCAGCGAATGGATGCGCCAGAACGTGCCGGCGCTGCGATGGTTCGGTGAGGAGGAGTCCGAGGCAACCCTGACGCCACTGACGAAGCTGATGTTCGCCCCGCAGAACGACGGACGCGGCATGCTGCGCGGCGACCGCGGGCGGCTCACAATCCTGCTCTCGGTCATCCTCGCCATCCTGCTCTTCGCCATCATCAACTACGTGAACCTCACCGTCGCCAACACGGGCCTGCGCTCGCATGAGATGGCCACGCGCCGCCTCCTCGGCAATACTGCCGGCGACATCGCCCTGAAGCTGATGGGTGAATCGACGCTGATGGTGCTCGTCTCGTTCCTGCTCGGCTTAGGGCTGGCCTTCCTTGTGCAGTACGACATGGCCACGCTGTTCCGCGGGAAGATAGCCCTGCAGAACGACGTCTCGGCGGGAACCATAAGTGTTTGTGCCGCATTTATTCTCGTGACGGGACTACTCTCCGGCATCATTCCCGCCATGCAGCTGGCGAAGTACAAGCCCATCGACGTGGTGAAGGGCACATTCCGCTACCGCTCGAAGATGGTGCTGAGCCGCGTCTTCATCATCGTGCAGAATGTGGTGACGGTGGTCATGCTTGTCGCCATGCTCACCATTCGTCTTCAGCTCAGCCACCTTGTGAACGCACCGCTTGGCTTCAACACCAAGGACGTCTATTTTGTAGCACCGGACAACCCCGATGTCCTCCGCAGCGAATTAGAGGCTCTGCCCTTCGTGGAGCGTATCGGAACGTTCAGCGGTTCCGGACTTGTGGGGCAGCCCAGCAGCATGACCTCGCGGAGACTGAACGATGGCGAGCCGCAGATGTTCTATCTGACGAAGATGGACCGTGCGGCAATGGACATCTACGGCCTCAAGGTGCTGGCCGACTATGGTAACACGGAAGGCGCCTACTATGTGAACCAGGAGACCATGCGCCGTCTCGGCCTGACAGATGCCGACCGCGAAATCGTGTGGGGCGACGAGAGCGACCCCATAGCGGGCGTGGTGGCCGACTTCCACTCGGTCAACATCCTTGCTGACGTCCGCCCCTATCTCATCAGTCTGGTCGAGACTGACGAAGCCGGTACTCCGATGCTCAACAAAGGGTTCTACAAGCCCTACTTCATCGTCAAGACGGACGGCTCGTCAGGCGTCATGGAGCGGCTGCGGAATGTCGTCAAAGAGGTCGATGGCTCGACGGCCCAGCTGGACTGGAAAGTGCAGAGTCTGGAGGCCTTTGTGGCTGAGACCTTCGACGAACAGCAGAACACGCTTCGCATCGTGTCGCTGTTCACGCTGGTGGCAGTTGTCATTGCCGTGCTGGGCTTCACGGGGCTGTCGTTCTTCTTTATCCGTCAGCGCCGGAAGGAGATTGGAGTGCGTCGCGTCATGGGCAGTACCGAGGGTGAGGTGGTTCTGCTGATGCTGCGCCGCTTTTGTGCTCCGTTGGTGGCTTCGTTCGTCGTGGCCGTGCCCGTAGCGTGGCACGTCATGCGCAGCTGGCTCGACGGTTTCGCCTACCGCATCGCGCTCTCGTGGTGGTTTTTCGCTGCCGCCTGCAGCATGGCGCTCATATTCGCTGTACTCTCCATCATCGTCCAGATCATCAGCGCCACTCGCGTCAATCCCGCTGTGACGCTGCGCCAGGAATGATGAGGCTGGCCCGATTGTTGGGCTGTTGACTAAATGATAAAGTGCATCTGCTATACAGCGAAATTATACTATCCTTTTTAATTGTGTGTGATGCACTCGAGATTCCCGCCGCCTGCGAAGGTCGCGGGAATCATGCTTCCGAAGCTTCAGTTTTTTGTGCAATAAATACACCGTATTGCATAAAAAAGCATGTTTTAGTGCAATAGACATTGAAAAGTGAAGAAAAAGCGGGGAACGTGCGACAAGTTGTTCATCGTAACGAACGACGATGAGCGGGTGATAGAGAAAGACGGTTATACGATAAACGTTGTTCCGTTTATGAAGTTCTGACCGCTTTGTGACGGGTTGCGAAGGGGCGTTTCCTATAAGAAAGTGGCGTTTGCTGCGCGGTTTGGTTTTCAACCCGTCACAAAACGGGGGGCGTTTTTTAATGAAGAATGAAAAATGAAGAATGAAGAATAAATAGCTTTGCCAGCGGAGGAGTCGGCAGAGGAAAGGGAACTTTTCATGCAGGACATTTTATTTTTCATTCTTCATTTTCATTCTTTATTTTTCATTCTTCATTTTTCATTCTTCATTAAAAAAAACCTTCATTCTTCAATCTTCAATTTTCAATCTTTTTAAGTGTTCACCTGCCGAAGTGGCCCGGGACGGGGGTGTAGAAGCGGGTGCTGCGGGCACCACGCGAGCGGAGGGCACCTTCGGCTACGAGCGTTTGCAGCCAGGCGAGGGCTTGGTTGCGCGAGATGTCGAAGTGGGTCTCGAACTCGCGGCGTATCAGCCAGTCTTGACTGCCGAAGTGCTCGGTCAGGAATTCATCGACTTCCTCCCGCTCCAACGGCCTGTCGGCACGCACGCCGCTGCTGACAAAGGTGGCGTTGTTCAGTTTCTTGCGTAGCTCGCTGTCGGGGGTGAAGATGATGCGCCCTATGCGGATGTCCGTCGAGGCTATCCGCTCGTCAAGCGCCTTCGGGTGGCGTTTGCGCCCGTCGAGGTACGTCTTTTTCAGGGCGAGCGACAGGTTGAACGTGCCGATGCCATCGACCTTGAGCCTGTCCCCGCTGAGCAACGTCTCGCCCAGCACTTGCGCCAGAGCCGTGAGCACGCCCTTGATGTCGGGCTCCTTCACGGTACAACGTTTGGCTATGGTCTCGGCCAAGTCGTCTGTGCTGACGGTTGCCTGGTTGTAGGGCATGATGCGGACGGGCATGCGCCCCTCGGGGATGTCCTCGTTGTTGAGCGGAGCACGCAGGACGGTCTGGTAGAGGATTTTGCCCTTTGTCTTGGTCTGTGATGAGGCTTTCATGTGGTTTAAGGGTTTTTATGGGTTGAGAATAGGATTCCGTGTCGCCTATTTCGTCTTTTCTCATTGTCCAAAGCCGTTGGGAAACGTTTCCTAACCCGTTGGGACACGTTACCCAACCGCTTGGGATGGCTTTCCCAACGGCTTTGGAAGAATGGATTTTGACGGCGCAAAGGTAACGATTCCTTTTGAAAGGTGCAAACAATCCGGTCAAATACTTCTGTCAATTTTTCGGCACTTCGATGTATTATCTTTGCAGCGAAATTCTGTTTTCGATATGTTTTTATGTAATAGTTTTCTCGGAAAGCTGGGCCGGTGGCTTGGTGCTCCGAAGCGTCAGGAGGCGACGCCGAACAGCCTCAGCGTGAAGAACAATAATGGTAAGGACAACGCCCCGGGCGTCTCGCCGCTGGTGCAGGCGGAGTGGTACATCTACAGCCGCTACAAGGTGCGGCTGAACGTGCTGACGGGGCTGCCCGAGATGTGCCGCCGCCGCATGGTGTGGCGCGAGGGTAGAGAGGTGGCCGAGGACGACTGGAAGCCCGTCACTCGCCAGGACCGCAACCAGCTGCTGATGGAGCTGGCCGAGCAGGGCATCGGCGTGATGACGCTGGCGGCCCTTGATGCCGTCATCAACAACCGCTCCGTCGAGGCCTTCCACCCCGTGCGCAGCTGGATGGAGTCGTTGCCCGAATGGGACGGCACGCCCCGCGTGGAGCCGCTGATGGGGCGTGTGACGGATGACGACTATGAACGCCGTTTGCTCGTCAGGGCTTTCGTGGCGATGGCTGTGCAGATGGCTGGCTGCCGTCAGAATGGCTATGGCAACAGCCTCTGTCCCATCCTCATCAGCCAGCGGCATGGCTGGGGCAAGTCGCAGTTTGTGAAGCGCCTGCTGCCCGAGGAGCTTCGTCCTTACTTTACCGACTCGTTCAACCCCGCCGAGGAAGACCAATGCCTGCGCCGCATGGCTACGCGGGCGCTCATCTGTCTGGACGAGTTCGACCGCTTCGTGGGTAAGCGGCTGACGACGTTGAAAAACTTCATCCAGATGTCGTCTGTTGACCTGAAGCAGCTCTATCAGGGACGCTACGAGGTGAAGGAGCGTCTGGCGAGCTTCTGGGGCACGAGCAACCGGCGGTATGTGCTGATGGACGAGACGGGCAGCCGGCGCTACCTGCCCGTCGTGGTGTCGCGTCCCATCGAGAACGAGGAGCTCGACTACGGGCAGCTCTATGCCGAGGCGCTGGCTGCGTACCGCTCCAATCCCGACATGGTGTGGCTGACGGACGAGGAGAATGCGCAGCTGGAGGCGCACAACCGTCCCTTCTGTGCTCCGCTGGCGCTCAGGGATTTGTTCAACGCCCGTTTCGAGGTGCTGCCCGACGCGAAGGCAGGTGACGAGGGACTGCTGACGGCAGCGGATGTCTATAACCATCTGGTGGGCGTCAATCCTGATTTGCTGAGCCGCTTCTCGTAAGGCCGTTTCGGCGAAGTCCTGCGCAGCCTCGGAGCCGTGCAGCTGCGCAACAACAAGGTGCGGCTGTACAACATCCGCTTCATCGAAGAAGTTTAAAAAAGTAGTGACGGGTTGAAAAGGAAACCGCGCAGCAAACGGTACTTTTACCGTTAAAACGCCACTTTTCAACCCGTCACTATCAGCTTTTGAGGGATAGGACAAGAAGAAATGATGTTCACCCAATTGGAATATATTATATGGGAATGTCGTATTTAAAGAAGAAGTCTAGCCAACCTGTGTTTTCTGCATAAAGATGTTGTTTGCCCTTGCACACAAATCCAAGCCGTTCATACAACCTATGCACAGGCGTATTGGTAGCAGTCCGATAAATTGGAATTTATAAGTCTAAAATAGACTGTATCATTTGTTCATAGTCAGTGTTTATTAAAAAGACCTTTGCTCTTGCAGTCTTAAAAGCATCGATGTACCTCCTATTGTCATCCTTCAGACTCGCGATGGTGCAATTGCCGTCATCTTGCCGAGCCTCGATATCAGAACGATGTTCTCTTATTTCATCGAAGTGAGTGTCAATGTATTCATCAGAGAAGGCGAGACAAATAAAGCGGATGGAGTCTAAATATTGTTCACGAAAACTATCCTTCCAGTTGATGGGAATGTAGCCACCTTCCACAATGAGATTCTGATGATTCTCAATTGCTGTCTTTATCATTTCACGCACAATCGGCCAAAGCTCATCCGTAAGGGCATCGTCGTCTTCTGGAGTAAGATTTGTCTTACAGCTTCGGATCATACCCATTTTCAAGTGATCTATCGACAGATATGGATACTTGTATTTCTCAAGCATACGCTGTGCAAGAAGCGTCTTACCCGTATGTGAAGCACCTGTTATCAGTATAACCATATATGTAAAACTAATCTTTAATCTCTTTGATTAATGACAAATCACCACTTGTCAAGGCTTTGAAATTTGCCTCAATCTTCTTTATATCCCAATCCCACCATTTCAGTTGCAGCAGA
>JAILEU010000091.1 GCA_024697785.1 Bacteroidaceae bacterium
GTGGCGCGGTCGTTCTCCTCGATGGGGAAGATGCCTTGTGTGCGGCGGATGCGGTAGTCGGTAAACTGCTGGTTGCTGGTGAAGCCGTAGCCGGTGATGACGGTACCGTTGGCCTTTTCGATGCGGATGAAGGCGTCGGACCATACGCGCTCGGTGTCCTGGTTCCAGAAGAGGGTGTCGGTATCGAAGATTTCCCCTTCGAGGTTTTCGATGTGAACGCGTCCGTAGAGCTCCCAGAGCTTCGTCTGGTCGTAGTAGTAGGCTGTGTCGGCCTTGACGGTAGCGTTGATGGTGAGGCTGTCGGAGAATTTCTCGAGATAGACGCCTTCTTCGAAGGCCCATTTGGAGGGGTTGAGCTGGTCATAGACGTCCCAGCGGTCGGCGAGGATGCGGTAGCGCACGACGCCTGAGTCGGAGATGAGTGTCTCGATGTCGTAGGTGGTGAGGCCGGGGATGGAGTCGCGGTTGGTGATGGCGTCGGTATATTGTTTGTGGCCGTGACTGCACGAAGCAAATACGAGCAAAGCAATCGTCAGCAGGGCGATTGCTTTACTCGTATGGTTCGGACGTATGGGGATGGTATCCAAACGGAATCAGCGGATGGTGGTGTCCTCGTCGATGAGTCCGCCGACGTGGACGGTATCACCGGGCTTGAGGCCGAGGAAGAAGAGGTTGGCGGGGTCGGGAGTGTGGTCTTTGTAGAGTCCGATGAGGCGGTTGGCCTCTGCGGCAACGCTCTCGTCAACGCTCTTGGCGCGGGCCAGCTTGTCGAGGACGACGTAGTACTTGCAGGGGTTGAGCTCGGCTTTGTCGCTCCAGTTGGGTGCGGCGGCGTAGATGTTGGCGAGCAGGATGTGGTAGGCGCCCTTGCGTCCGTTGAGGCCGATGGCGGTCTTGACGTAGCTCTTGGCCTTGCCGAGCTGCTTGTTGCTGTTGGCGATGACGGCAGCCTTGTAGTTGTAGTCGGCCTTCTTGGCGTTGTCCTGCTCGAGGTTGATGGCCTCGTCGAAATAGTCGAGGCTCTTGGCGACGTCGCCGCGCTTGAAGTAGCTGTAGGCACATCCGGCAGCCGTTCCGGCCGTGGGCTCGATTTTGTGGGCATACTCGGAAGCCGTGTAGTAGACGTCGCTCTCCGTGCAGTCCAGCAGGGCCATGACGGCAACCACCTTGCGGAGGTAGTCGATGTCGCCCTTGTTCTCCTCCACCTTGGGGGCGTAGATTTTCTGCAGCTGGTCGCAGTCGGCGGCTCCGCTGTTGATGAAGTAGGCATCGACGTTATCCTTCGTCTTCGTGACGGCGTTGATCATCTCGTTGGCCTTCTCCTCGGAGGGGTACTCGGCGTCGATGGCCTTGCCGTAGATGTTGGCAATCAGCTCGGAGGCATAGAGGTAGTCCTGGATGAAGTCCTCGCGGAAGTTCTCGTCGGCCTTGAAGATGGCGGAGGAGATTTTCATGAGGTCGCCCAGCAGGTAGTACTCGCTGTCGATACCGCCGGCGTCGAGGGACGTCATAAGCATCTGGCGGGCCTGGCGTGCATCCATGCGGGGATAGTAGGTGATGTAGTCGTGGGCCTTCTGGCCGAGGATGCGGTACTCCTTGAGGGGGTTCTTGAGGATGAGGTTGAGCTGGGGGATGCACTTGATGAACTGGTCATAGACAGCCATCAGCTCGTCGGCCTTCTCCTTGCGGGGCTCGAGTTCCTTGCTTTTGGAGATGAGGTTCTTGAGGATGACGATGCCTCGTGTGTAGGTGGCAGCCTGAGCGTAGGGAGCCTCCTGGAAGACTTTCTTCCAGGGCTCGTAGGCCTCCTCGAAGTTATTGGTTTTTACGTACTCGCTGTAGATGCTGATGTTGTTGAGGCAGTTGATGCTATCCTGTCCGTGTCCGAAGCGGGAGCCGTCTTCAACGCCTTTCTGCGCAAATGCCGTCATGGCCGAGAGGGCCAGGAGGCTGATCATCAGGAATGATTTTTTCATATCGGTTAGGTTTTAATGATGTTTATAATTCGGTTTTATGTCGTTTCTGTCTCTTTGACTGCCGGGAATGGGTTAGGGTTTAAATTTGGGTTAGGGGTTAGGGGTTAGGGGTTAGAGTTGGGTTAGGGGTTAGGGGTTAGGGTTAGGGTTAGGGGTTGGGCTGTATGTGAATCGTAAATAATCAAATCGTCAATAAATCGTAAATCGTAAATCGTCAAATCGTAAATAATATAGGATTGTCATATCGTAAATATCAATTGACTCTCCATTTGGTGAACCAGTTTTCGATGAACGATACGCCGAGGTTCAGCCGCAGGTAGTTCTCGGCCATCATGCCTGGGACGGCGGGCTGCATGCGGACATATTGCCCGGAGATGTGTACGGTTGACCGTTGGTTCCATCGGTTGATGATGGGGATGCCGATACCGAGCGAGGCGCCGAACTCTGTGGGGCCAGGGTGGCCGTTCACGCTATAGTAGGAGGTGGTATAGTAGGCTCCGGCGCGGTAGAGGATGCATCGGAACAGGTTGTGGCGGTCGTAGGTGGGGGTGTACTGCACGCCGGCGGAGTAGCGCCATCTGTCGCTTCCGCGCTGGTCGAAGAAGGTGGTGCTGCCAAAGCGTGTGAGGGTGGCGTCGGCAGCCAGGATGAGGTGGTCGCCGTGTCGCCACGAGAGTCCGGCACCCATGGTTTCGGGCAGGGTGAGCGGCGTGTAGTGGACGGTGTCGGCAACGGTGGCTACGCTACCCGATACGATGTAGTCGACGGCGTAGGGCTGTCCGCTCAGGGTGCGGGCGGGCGCGTAGGTGGCGCCGAGGACGACGCGCTCGGCATCGGTGCCGAAGATGAGCTGCAGGCCGGCATCGAAGCCGATGGCGGAGACGTCGGCTGAGTAGATTTTCGTGCGCGAGTTGATGGTGGTCTCGCTGTATTTGTTCGAGACGCTATGCTGCAGATAGCCGTAGGTGTAGTTGGCGTTTGCGCCCAGCGAGAGCCATCGGAAGGGCTGCCAGCCCAGTCCGCCGCGCACCTGATGGAGCCCGCCCTCGCCCTCGTAGGTGTTGGTGGAGGTGATGGAGCCGTCGTCGGTGGTGAGGATGGTCTCGCTGCTCGTGTAGCTGTAGCCGATGTTGCTGTAGGGGAGGTAGGCGAGGGTCATGCCCAGGCCGGGACGGAGGCGGAACTGCGTGGCGATGTAGTCGAAGGTGGCGTTGTGGGCATTCTTGCGGATGTTGCCTTCCACGAAATTGGTGTTCTGCAGGGTGGTGCCCATGTCGAGGATGAAGGTGAGCGTGTCGACCGTGCTGTACGAGGCTGGGTTGAGCATGTCTATCTGGTTGTAGTTGCGCATGCCGATGCCCGTGCCGCCCATGGCCTTGTGGATGCCCAGCTCGTGGGTGGCGAGCTGGCCGAAGCCGAAGCGGGTGTAGGGTGAGTTCATGCCGTTCTCGGCCATGGCGGCGAGGCTGGCCGTCAACGCCAACAGACAGAGCGAAACGATGTGAATCCTTCTCGTCATAGACACTTTTATGCAAAATCGGCGGCAAAGTTAACACAATCTTCGGCAACTGACAAATGAAATAAAGTTAAAAAGGAGAAAAGTTTGTTGAATGGCGGATAAAAGGGTGGGCTTTTAGATAGGGGGCGGTTCGGGTAATAACAAATAAATTGGCATTATCTCTCACCTTGACCTTCGGTCTAAAATGCTCATGCTCGGAAAAGTTCAAAAAGATTTTTGACTTTTCTCTCGCTTAGTCGCATTTTTGTCACTATCTTTGCGGGCAATTTCTGAGTTCATCGTATGAAACGAGTTGTTTTTTCGGCGGTCTTTGTCCTGCTGACGCTGGTGTGCGGCGCCCAGACGGACGCCTCGGCCGTGCCGGCGGACACCCTGCCCGGGACGATGGCGGACAGCGTGGCGTACGTCCCCCGCGTGAGCCTGCTGACGTGCAGCCCGGGCGTGGAGGTGTGGCAGCAATATGGCCATACGGCCATTCGCTTCGAAGATGAGGTGCGGGACATCGACGTGGTGTTCAACTACGGCCTGTTCGACTTCCAGGCGCCCCATTTCGTCTGGCGCTTCTGCCTGGGACAGACCGACTACATCGTGGGCGTCGAACCCTATACCTCTTTTTATAAGGAGTACGTGGAGCGCGGCTCGTCCGTCACCCAGCAGACGCTTGCTTTTACGCCCGAAGAGGCCGTCCGTTTCCTGGAGCTGATCACCCGCAACTGCCAGCCCGAGAACCGTACGTACCGCTATAACTTCCTCTACAAAAACTGCAGCACGATGGCTCGCGACATCCTCAGGCAGGCGATGGACAGCCCTGCTGCCATAGCCCGTGCGGACTCCGTGTCGTTCCGCACCATCCTCCATCGCCACAACGCCGCCTACCCTTGGGCCTCGTTCGGCATCGACCTGCTGCTGGGGGCTGAGGCCGACCGCCCTGTGGGCCGCGACCTGCAGGAGTTCGCTCCCGTAGTGCTGGAAGAGTCTTTCGCGCTGGCCCGGAGGGGTGGGCAGCCGCTGGTGGCATCCACCACCGTGATGGCGCCCACGGCACCCCTCCCTGCGCCCTTCCGCTTCCCCCTTACCCCGATACAGACGATGATTATCGTGCTGCTGCTGACGGCCATCGTGTGCACCTTCGAGCTGCTCACGCAGACCCGCCAATGGTGGTACGACATCCTCATCTACGGCCTGCAGGGCGTGGCGGGAGTCATCATCACGTTCCTGTTCTTCTTCTCCACCCATCCCACGGTAGGCACGAACGTGCTGGCCGTGTTGTTCAACCCGATGGTGTTTGTGCTGCTGCCCTTCATGCTCCGTCAGGCGCGTCTCCGCCGTCGTCCCTGGGCGGCATGGGTTGAGGTGGGCCTGGTCGTCCTGCTTGTCGTCGGCTGGCTCATCGTCCGTCAGGACATCCCCTTGGCGGCATGGGTGTTTGTGGCGGCACTCCTGCTCAGGAGCGTTCACCACCTTCTCGGACGTATCAAAAAGAAAAGCAAATGAAGAAAAGAGCCCTTGCCCTATTGACGGTCCTCGTCGCTCTGCTGCCCGTTTCCGGGCGTACGCCGCGGCTGGTGGTGGGCATCGTGGTTGACCAGCTGCGTGCCGACTATGTGGAGAAGTTCGCCTACCTCTATGGCGACGACGGCTTCAAGCGGCTGTGGGACGAGGGGGCTGTCTATGTGAACGGGAGCTACGACTTCATCTCGCCCGACCGCTCGTCGGCCACGGCAACCATCTACGCCGGCACAGAGCCCCGCTATCACGGCGTCATCGGCAACCGCTTTCTGGAGCGTAAGACGCTGAAGGTGAAGTCGTGTATCGACGACGACGCCATCCGCGGCGTGCATACCGGCGAGAAGACGTCGCCTGCGGGCATCCTCGTCACCACGCTGGCCGACGAGCTGAAGATTGCCACGAACGGGCGCGGCACGGTGTTCTCCGTCGCCCCCGAACGCGATATGGCCGTCCTTGCCGGCGGGCATGCCGCCGACGCGGCCGTATGGCTGTGCGACGAGAACGCCATGTGGGCCTCGTCGACCTTCTATAAAAACATCCCCTCGTGGCTCGATCTCTACAACCGTCGTGCCAACTCGCCCTATGACTTCAAATCGGTAAAATGGACGCCCTACTACCCCCTCTCGTCCTACCGCGACCTTAGCGACGAGGCGGCGAAGGACTTCTGCCACACCTTCAGCACAAAGAACGTGAAGCGCTACAAGACGTCGGCCATCGTCAACGACGAGGTGACGCAGCTGGCCAAGACGTGCGTCATCAGCTCGCCCATGGGGCGCGACGCCCAGCCCGACATGCTCTGCGTAGGCTACTATGGCGGCGTCTATGACCATCAGGCCGAGTCGTACGCCCAGCTCGAGCTGCGCGACCTCTACTGCCGTCTCGACCGCAACATCGCCGACCTCATCCAGGCCGTCGAGCAGTATGTGGGTGCCGACAACGCGGTCTTCTTCCTCACCTCGACCGGCTATAACGATGTCCACCAGCCTGCCGTCGGCGCCTATAACCTGCCCACGGGCGAGGTGCGCATGGAGCGTTGCACCCTGCTGCTGAACCTCTATCTGGGCGCCATCTACGGGCAGGGAAACTACGTGGAGGCTTCGTACCGCAACCAGATTTACCTCAACCACGCCCTGCTGGAGAGCCAGCAGCTGAAGATGCGCGACGTGCAGGAGCGTTGCTCGGAGTTCCTGGGGCAGATGAGCGGCGTCACCCGCGTCTATACCTCCACCGAGCTGATGGAGGGCGACAGCAACCCCGCCGTGCTGGGCGCCTTCAACCAGGGCCGCTCGGGCGACATCCTGCTGGAGATTGCCCCCGGCTGGGCGTTGGTGGACGAGCGCTGGGGCGAGACCCTCTGGTCGAGCCGTGCCCTCGTGCCTGTGCCCATCGTGTTCTGGGGCGACGGCGTGGCGCCGTCGAAAAAGGGCGATCCCGTGTCCGTGAGTGCCATAGCGCCCACCGTGGCATCCCTGCTGAAAATGGGCACCCCCAATGGCTGCGCAGCCAAGCCGCTGTTCTGAACCGTCAGTCCGGCAGAAAGGGCTCTACGCTTGTCACCACGCAAGGGAATGACGGCCCAGTCCAATGGAATAAACCAACAGCCCAAGTTTCGGAAGTTAAAAACGGTTCCAGACTGCGATGAGCGCCCTGAAAGGGCAGAAAGCCACCAGCCCAGGGCAACGCCCTGGGTACCGACGACAAAAAGTAACTTCCGCCCCGAAGGGGCAAAAGAACCTAGCCCAGGGCAACGCCCTGGGTACAATTCAATGGTCTATACATTTTGCCGCCCTGAAGGGGCAAAAGAATTAATTTTGAATGCTTTTGCCCTTTCAGGGCGTGGGATGTTGGGCGTCTGAATATACCCAGGGCGTTGCCCTGGGCTACGTTCTTCTGCCCCTTCGGGGCGTGAAAATGATAGGTCCCTGGGATATCCCAAGGGCGCCAGCCTAGGTACTAAACGGCCAAGGTATTTTTCGCCCCGAAGGGGCAACAGAACCCAGCCCAGGGCAACGCCCTGGGTACAATACGGCCAGAGTAACCATCGCCCTGAAGGGGCAAAAGAATTAATATTGAATGCTTCTGCCCTTTCAGGGCGCAAAATGATGTGTGCCCGAATAAACCCAGGGCGTTGCCCTGGGCTGGGTGCTTTTGCCCTTTCAGGGCGCTTCTCTCTGGTACGAATTCTTACTTGCGAAACTTGAATCAATAGTCCAATGGAATAAATCAATAATCCAAGGGAATAAATCAATAGTCCAATGGAATAAACCAACAGTCCAATGGAATAAAAAATTAGCCCAGTGGAATAAAACCGGTCTCCACACCCCTGCTGTGGGGGCTTTTCAGGGGACTAATTCAGACCCGTACTGATACCATCAAGCTTCGTGCCTGACCCGCACAAGGGTTGGAGCTATTGTACCCTATTGTTTTACAGTCTTTTAGTAGAGAGAAAATCAGCTCGACGTCTTAAGCGTAACAGTATAACAGTATAACAGTATTTTTTTTGAAGGGTACCTTTTCACCGGATTGGTCCGGATTCTCCTTCCTTATTATATATAATATATTAATTATTAATTATATATATATAATATATATATAATATATATATAAAAATAGGAGTTTTGGAAACTACCTACCCTCAAAAAAAATACTGTTATACTGTTATACTGTTACGCTTGTCCCGCTAACTTATTCTCCTATAATGCCTTAGACGTTGTTTTTGGGGGTGTGTGACTGTTTCCTGCCGGCGTGTTTTTTCGGCCAAAGGTGATAGCCGCTACTCCACGGTGTGGTGGTCGATGTCGATGAGGCGCATGGCGCGGTTGAAGGTCAGCTCCGTGCCGTCGGCAAGGTCAATCTCGTAGAGGCGCTGGTTATGCTCGAACTTCACGATGCCCTTGTCGGGATAGAGCTTGCGGATCTGCTGGAGGACGGGTGCGGGGATGACCTCGTCGGGCACCACGGCGCCGGGCTTCTTGCATTGGATTTCGGTGCAGACGCCGTTGCGGTCGAACTGGACGTCGATGCCGCCCTTGAAATCGACGTTGTACTGCAAGAGGCTGGCACGTTTCTCAATGGTTATCTCTTTTATCTTCACGTCGCTGTAGTGGCGCTTGATGAATTCCTGTGCAGGGGTGGGGAGCGCACTAAGGTCTATCGCGCGGTCCTGACGGTCGTGGGACGTGTTTGTGCAGCCGACAAAAAGGCAGACGAGGAGGAGGGAAATCAGTTTTTTCATGACAAACGGTCGGTTTGGTAAAGAAGAATGGTACAAAGGTAGGCTTTTTTTCTTAATGGCACGCACTTTGTGTGAACTTTTCTGAAAAAACGGGTGTTTTTTCGCGAAAAAGGCCATGCTTTAAGAAATATGTAGTAATTTTGCACGATATTGTCAGACAATTTTAAATCATACATATGGGACTGAACGAAGTAATCAGCAAGTTATTTGGAAATAAGAGTATGCGCGACATGCGCGAGATACAGCCTTGGGTGGAAAAGGTCAAGACAGCCTACGTCGAGGTCGAGAAACTGTCGAACGACGGTCTGCGCACCCGTACGCTTGAGCTGAAGGCCGCCATCCTGGCCTCGGCCGAGCAGGAGCGCGCCAAGATAGCCGAGCTGAAGGCGAAGGTCGAGGAGACCGAGCTGGAGGACCGCGAGGCGCTGTTCAATCAGATAGACAAACTGGAGAAGGACGTCCTCGAAATCTACGAGAAGGCGATGGACGAGGCGCTGCCCGATGCGTTTGCCATCGTCAAGGAGACGGCCCGCCGCTTCGCCGAGAACGAGGAGGTGGAGGTGACCGCTACCGACTTCGACCGCGAGCTCTCGATCACCAAGGATTTCGTCCGCATCGAGGGAGACAAGGCCATCTACACCAACCATTGGCAGGCAGGCGGCAACGAGACCGTGTGGAACATGATCCACTACGACGTGCAGCTCTTCGGCGGCGTCGTCCTCCACAAAGGCAAGATCGCCGAGATGGCGACGGGCGAAGGCAAGACCCTCGTGGCGACCCTGCCCGTCTTCCTCAACGCCCTCACGGGCAACGGCGTCCACGTGGTGACCGTCAACGACTACCTGGCCAAGCGCGACTCCGAGTGGATGGGACCCCTCTACATGTTCCACGGCCTGAGCGTCGATTGCATCGACAAGCACCAGCCCAACAGCGAGGCACGACGAAAGGCTTACATGGCCGACATCACCTTCGGCACGAACAACGAGTTCGGCTTCGACTACCTGCGTGACAACATGGCCTCGAGCCCCGAGGACCTCGTCCAGCGCTCGCATAACTTCGCCATCGTCGATGAGGTGGACTCTGTGTTGATCGACGATGCCCGTACGCCCCTCATCATCAGCGGTCCCGTGCCCAAGAGCGAGGACCAGCTGTTCGAGGAGCTGCGCCCCTACGTGGAGCGTCTGGTGGAGGCCCAGAAGCGCCTCGCCACCCAGCTGCTGGCCGAGGCCAAGAAGCTCATCCCCTCCGAGAAACCCGAGGAGGTCGAGGCCGGCTTCCTCGCCCTCTTCCGCGCCTTCAAGGCCCTGCCGAAGAACAAGGCCCTCATCAAATACCTCTCCGAGCCCGGCATCAAGACCGGCCTCCTCAAGACCGAGGCCATCTACATGGAGCAGAACAACCGCCGCATGCCCGAGGCTACCGACCCGCTCTACTTCGTCATCGACGAGAAGTTCAACTCCGTCGATATGACCGACAAGGGCACCGACCTCATCACGGGCAACATGTCCGACAACACCTTCTTCGTCCTGCCCGACATCGCCGCCCAGCTCTCCGAGCTCGAGGGCCAGCACCTGCCCGACGAGGAACGCCTGCAGAAGAAGGACGAGCTGCTCACCAACTACGCCATCAAGAGCGAGCGCATCCACACCATCAACCAGCTGCTCAAAGCCTACACGATGTTCGAGAAGGACGTCGAGTACATCGTCGACGAAGAGGGCCACGTGAAGATTGTCGATGAGCAGACGGGCCGCATCATGGAGGGCCGCCGCTACTCCGACGGCCTCCATCAGGCCATCGAGGCCAAGGAGCGCGTGAAGGTCGAGGCCGCCACGCAGACCTTCGCCACCATCACCCTCCAGAACTACTTCCGCATGTACCACAAGCTGGCCGGCATGACCGGTACGGCTGAGACGGAGGCTGGCGAGTTCTGGGACATCTACAAGCTCGACGTCGTCGTCATCCCCACCAACAAGCCCGTCATCCGCAACGACATGAACGACCGCGTCTATAAGACCAAACGCGAGAAGTATAAGGCCGTCATCGAGGAGATTGAGAAGATGCGGGCGGAGGGACGCCCCGTGCTGGTCGGCACCACGAGCGTCGAAATCAGCGAGATGCTGAGCCGTATGCTCGACATGCGCAAGATTCCCCACAACGTGCTGAACGCCAAGCTCCACCAGCGCGAGGCCGAGATTGTCGCCGAGGCCGGTAAGAGCACCATGGGAACCGTGAAGATAACCGATGCCGACGGCACGGAACATACCGAGGAACGGCTGCTGGGTGCCGTCACCATCGCCACCAACATGGCCGGACGTGGTACGGACATCAAGCTGACGCCCGAGGTGCGCGAGGCAGGCGGCCTGGCCATCATCGGCACAGAGCGCCACGAGAGCCGCCGTGTGGACCGCCAGCTGCGCGGACGTTCCGGACGTCAGGGCGACCCGGGCTCGAGCGTCTTCTACGTCTCGCTCGAGGATAACCTGATGCGACTCTTCGCCAGCGACCGCATAGCCGCCGTCATGGACCGCATGGGATTCAAGGAGGGCGAGATGCTGGAACACAAGATGATCAGCAAGTCCATCGAGAACGCACAGAAGAAGGTCGAGGAGAATAACTTCGGCATCCGCAAGCGCCTGCTTGAGTACGACGACGTGATGAACAAACAACGCTCGGTCGTCTATACCAAGCGTCGTCACGCCCTCATCGGCGAGCGACTCGGCATGGACATCAGCAACATGATCTGGGACCGCTGCGTGGAGGCCATCGAGAACAACGACTACGAGGGCATCAAGGAGCAGATGTTCCGCGTGCTGGCCATGGAGACGCCCTTCACCGAACAGGAGTTCCGCGAGGTGCCCGCCCAGGAGCTGGCCGAGAAGACCTTCGCCCTCGCCATGGAGAACTTCAAGCGCAAGACCGACACGCTGGCCAGCATCGCCAACCCCGTCATCCAGCGCGTTTACGAGGAACAAGGCAACCGCTACGAGAACATCCTCATCCCCATTACCGACGGCAAGCGCCTCTACCAGATTCCCGTCAACCTGAAGGCGGCCGCCGAAAGCGAAGGCAAGGAGGTGGTGAAGTCGTTCGAGAAGGCCATCATGCTCCACGTCATCGACGAGGCATGGAAGGAGAACCTGCGCGAGCTCGACGAACTGCGCCATTCCGTGCAGAACGCCTCGTACGAACAGAAAGACCCGCTGCTCATCTTCAAGCTCGAGTCCGTCAACCTCTTCGACGCGATGGTCGATAAGATCAACAACCAGACGGTCAGCATCCTCATGCGCGGGCAGATTCCCATCCGCGAGCCCGAGCAGGTGCGCGAGGCTCCTCCCCAGACACGTGCCCAGCGCCGTCAGCAGTATCACGAGAACAAGGGCGCCGCTGCCGAGTCGCTTACCGACCGCAACCAGCAGAACGCCGCCCGTCAGGATACGCGCGAGCAGAACGTCCGCCAGCCCATCCGCAAGGAGGCATCCATCGGACGTAACGACCCCTGCCCCTGCGGCTCAGGCAAGAAGTACAAGAACTGTCACGGACGCTTCGCCTAACCCACGGACGCTTCCCATGAAAAACAAAAAACGTTGTCAGCTGCTGCATTCCGACGGCCTGCTTCGCGTCCGCCGTACCGCCTGCCACGTTTTTTGTTTTTCCTTATACCTCCTTCTTCTCTCGGGACTCATCTCCTGCGTCAACGTCAAGTATGTTGCCATTGACCAGTTTGTCCCCGCTGCCTATCCCTTGCCAGAGGGCTTGAGCATAGCCGTGCTCAACAACCTCAGCCCTTACAACGTGAGCATATCCGACAAGGGCCTCCATCGCTATTCCTGCGACGGCGACTCGCTGATGGAGCACGTGGCGCAGGCCTTTGCCGATGCCGGCATCTTTGCCGAGGTGGTGGTGCTCGACAGCTGCCTCTACCCCGTGGGCGATACCATCTATCACCTGCTGACCCCACGCGAGGTGGACCGCCTCTGCGATACCCTCGACGTCGATCTGCTCTACGTCTGCGACTATGGCTGCATCACCTCGTGGGGACCTGAGGCCGACGACGGCGACCGTAAGTTCTACCTTGCCTCGCACGTCTATGCCAGCGGGCGTACCACCCCCACGCACTCGTTCATTATCGACGGCGAATGGCGTCGCGGCACCTATCGCACGCAGCTCGAGGTAGCCCGCTGGCTGCGTCGCAGCTATCCCGAGCTGGCACGCAGGGCGGCAGAGTGCTTCGCGCCCCATTGGGAGACGTGCGACCGCTCGTTCTACTCCGGCACGGCCTATAACCTGCGCGAGGCAACCGTGTGCGTTAACGATGGCGACTGGGAAGGCGCCTATCAGCTTTGGCAGAGGCAGGCACAGAAAAAGAATCCCCGCCAGCGGCTGATCTCGCTCTACAACCAGGCACTCTATCACGAGATGAACGACAGTCTCGACCTCGCCCTGCGTCTGCTGGATGAGGCCGACACCTACACGACCGACACGACGGCCATCGACAGCACCCTATTGCAGCTCTGGTACGAAGCCGACGTCCGTATCGGCGAGTTCCCCTACACAGACCACCAGCGTATTGTCGACTACCGCTCCCTGCTCCACCAGCGCCAGAAGGACGTGCTCCGCCTGATGATGACAGACAAAAGCGAATGAAGCGCCCACATCACAATGGAAGAATGCAGAATAAAAAATGCAGAAAGAAGAATGCAGAAAGAAGAATGCAGAAAGAAGAATGCAAAATGAAGAATATAAAATGCAAAATGAAGAATGAAATATGAAGAATATAATGTCTTGTATCCCCCCTCTTCCTCTGTTAGCTCCTCCGCTGACAAAGCTATTTATTTTTCATTTTTCATTTTTCATTCTTCATTTAAAAAATCCCCAATCCCCAATTCCTAATTCCTAATTCCTAATTTTTTAATTTTAAAAATGTCTCTTCAAAAAGCTCTTCAGGCCGTCATTCGCGCCTACACCCGTCCTGACGACGCCATTCCCGTCCTTACCGACATCCATTTCTGTCCCGACCGCGAGACGGGCCATCTCGTCATTTTCGACGACGAAGACCACGTCGTTGCCGAGACCACCGTCGAGGCCTGGTCCACATTGTCCGACGACGCCTTCCTTCCCACCGTTCAGGCAGACCTTGAGCGTGCCATAGCCGCCGCAAATGCCGATGGCGCCATCGACAGCCTAGCCATCCTGCGTCCCTACAGCCTAGTCCTTGTTGATGAAGACCACGAAACCATCGCCGACCTCTATCTGGTCAGCGACGACACCCTTCTCCTCACCGGCCAGCTCCTCGCCGACTTAGATACCGACCTCGACGCCTTCCTCGACCACCTCCTGGGCGACGACGAGTGATGCTTACTCGTCATTCCGTTCTTCCCGGAGCTCCGGGGTGTTCGGACTTTCTTGGGTGTTCGGGTTCTGCTCGATTTTCTTTGTGGTGTCGTCCCCCTCTTCGTCGTCTTCGTCGGGCTCTTCCGGCTGGGGCTTGCGGGCGAGGACGATGCCAAGTTCGTAGAGCAGATAGAGAGGCGTGAAGGTGACCATGAGCGTGAAGGGGTCGCCGGAGGGGGTTATGATGGCAGCCAGCACCAACAGGATGACGATGGCGTGGCGACGGTATTTGCGAAGGAACGAACGGTCGATGATGCCCAGCTTGGACAATACCCAGATGAGCAGGGGCAGCTCGAACACAAGACCGATGACGAAAATCATCATCAGGAAGTTGTGCATATAAGAGCTTAGGTTAATTTGGTTGGTAATCTCGCTGCTGAGCTCGTATTCCGTCAGGAAGCGGAACATGAAGGGGAAGATGATGCAATAGCTGATGGCGCAGCCGAGATAGAACATGCCGGTGCCGAAGAGGAAGGCAAAGCCGACGGGGCGCGACTCGTTTTTGTAGAGCGCGGGGCTGACGAACTTCCACAGCTCCCAGATGAGGATGGGGAAGGAGAGGACGAGCGCCAGCCAGAACGAGGTGGTGACGTGAGTCATGAACTGCGAGGCCACGTTGATGTTGATGAGCTCGCACGAGAAATCGGGCTTGAAGATGGGAAGCAGCCTGTAGAGGAAGAAGTCGCCGTGCGTGGGGCCAAGGATGACGGGGGTGTAGATGTAGGGCATGGCAATAAAACTGACGACCATGAAGGCCACCAGCACAATCACGATGCGGACCAACGACCCGCGAAACACCTCCAAATGGTCCCAGAAGGACATGGTCTTTTCTTCCACGATTTTTTACGATAAAAAAGTTAAGAGTCAGAAGTTAAGAGTTAAGAAAAAAAGCTTTGCAAGCGGGAAACTCTGCATACAGGACAATCTTTCTTAACTCTTAATTCTCAACTCTTAACGAATAAATGGGGTTTTTACTTTGCGTACGATGCTTTCACGAAGGGGGCGTTGAGGATGTAGTCGGCACTCTCCTTGACGCTGGGGTAGGGGTCGCACTCTACCTCGACGATGAAATGCTCCAGACCGGCCTCTTCGGCGTGGTTGAAGATGGCGTCGAAGCCCACCATGCCGCTTTCGCCCAGGGTGCACTCGTCTTTGATGTGGAGCAGCTTGAAGCGGCCCGGGTAGCGCTTGAAGTAGTTCACGGGAGCAGCTCCGCCCACGTTGGCCCAATAGACGTCCATCTCAAACAGGACGTACTTCGGGTCGGTATGCTCGATCATGTAGTCGTACATGACCTTGCCCTCCACTCTGCGGAACTCGTGGCTGTGGTTGTGATAGCCATACTTGATGCCTTCGGCAGCACATGCCTTGCCCACCTCGTTGAAGTAGTCGCAGTAGGTCTGCAGATCGGCGATGGTCTCGGGTACGCCGATGCCGGCGGTCACGATGTAGCTCATGCCGGCGGCCTTATGGGCGGCGATGGCGGTTTTCCACCATTCCATGGCAGCCGTAAAGTCGTGGGCGGCCAGTTCCTCGCGGCTCAGCCCGCGACCGGCGTGAGAGGAAATAAGCTTCAGGCCGGCCTTCTCGGCGTTGGCCTTGAACTCTTCGGGCGTGCTGCCGTAGAACTTGCCGTTGTCGTAGCCTGCCGCCTCAAGCGTAGTGTAGCCCCATGAGGCCACCTGCTGCATGATGGGCAGATAGTTGCCCTTCGAGCGGTACAGGGTGTCGCGCATGGAGTAGAACTGCAGGCCCATCTCCTTCTTTTGGGGAGCACTCTTGCCCGTGCCGCAGCACACCAGGGGGGTGGCTGCAAGCACGAGAAGAAGCAGAGAGATTGATTTTTTCATGATTCTTCAGAAAAAATTAGTCCATAATCTTGACGCGGATGTTGCGGAAATAGACGTTGTCGCCGTGATCCTGGAAGCCGATGAAGCCTTCGTGGTTGTCGCCGCCGCAGTTGTTGAGCAGCTTGAAGGCAACGGGCCATGCTTCCTCGCTGAACTTGCTGGCCTGCAGCATCTCGGTCCATTTCGGAGTCCAGAGGTGATACTCGAGGACGTTCTGGCCGTTCTGGCCGTGGACGACGGTACCTTTATAGACCATGATCTTACCCGTGTTCCACTCGCCGAAGGGCTTGGCGTTCTGGGGCTTGGCGGGAATCATGTCGTAGAGGGAAGCCGACTTGCGGTTGCCGTCCTGACCGAGCTGAGCGTCGGGGTGATTCTCGTTGTCGAGGATCTGGTACTCGGGAGCGGAGATGTAGATGGGCTCCCAATGCTGTCCGTCGGGAGTCTTGACCTCCTGAGCGAGGTAGAAGACGCCCGAGTTGGAGCCTTTTTCGACTTTCCAGTCAAACTCGAGGGTGAAGTTCTTGAATTTGTGGTCGAAAATGATGTCGCCACCTTCGTTGGTCTGGCCTTCGCCCGTGCCGCTTCCCTTGAAGGCGAGACAGCCGTCAACGATGCCCCAGCGTGAGGGAACGTGGTCTTTGCCATAGCCGCGCCAACCGTCGAGCGACTTGCCGTCGAAGATGGTGACGTAGCCGTCCTTATCGACGGTGAACTGCTTTCCAGCCACTTCGAAGGCGACTTCCTTCTTGGCTGATTCTTTGGGCTTGTTTCCGCAGGACACAGCAAGCAGAGCAAGGGTCATGCAAGCTGCTGCAAATAATGTTTTTTTCATTTTGGTGTTGCTTTTATTTTAATAAGGTAAACGTGGTTTTGTTAGAGGGTAGGCATGTCGGGCAGCGTCCAGCCTTCGCGGTAGGTGTGCTTGATGAGCTCGGAGGCATAGGCCAGGGCATTGACCTTGTGGTCGATGGTGGTCATCTTCGGGTCGCCGTCGATAACCTTCATCTCGGTCTGCTTGAGGTTGAGCTCCTCGTTCTCGCCGATGTTGGTGAAGCGCATGTTCAGGCCATCCCATTGGAGGGTGCGGTTGAGACCCTGCAGGCGTACGGCCAGCACGCCCATGACGACCATCTCGTTGAACGGTCCGCTGAACGCGAAGTCGCTCTTGGTGGGAACGCGGTTTTCGGGGCTCTCCTTGCAGGCACGGATCCAGTCCTGCTCGTGGCTGGTGCCGACGCGGCGCTCAATCTGAGGTGCCTTGGGCACGCGGCCGGAGACGAGGAACGGCTTCTGGCCGTAGCAGCCGCACACGAGGGTGTCCTTGGTGCCGTGGAAGATGGTGACGCCGCCGCCTTCGCGCATCAGGCTCTTGCCGGCTTCCCAGCCTTTCGGGAACTCGGGCAGCAGACCGCCGTCGTACCAATGGATCTCGACCTGAGGCATGTTGACCTTGTAGAACTTCTTGCGGGCGGGGTAGGTGAGCTTGACGTGCTGGGCATTGGGAGCGCAGTCGGGGAAGAGGGGTGTTGAGCAACCCTCAGCGCTGATGGGATAGAGCAGGTTGAGCGACTTGAAGGCTACCTGCATGATGTGGCAGGCCATATCGCCGAGGGCGCCTGTGCCATAGTCCCACCATCCGCGCCAGTCCCAAGGATGGTATGCACGGTTGTAAGGACGATACTTGGCCGGGCCGAGGAAGAGATCCCAGCCTTCAGGACCGCCGAGACCCCAGGGGATGGGCATCTTCTCGGTCGGGGTGTTGAGGCCCTGCGGCCAGAGGGGACGGTCGGTAGCGCAGTCCACGCGGGTCACCTCGCCGATTTCGCCGTTCCAGATCCATTCGCAAACGAGGTCGCTGTCTGCGGACGAGGCGCCCTGGTTGCCCATCTGCGTAGCCACCTTGTACTTCTTGGCCAGGTTGGTGAGCAGGCGGGACTCATAGACGGTGTGGGTCAGCGGCTTCTGCACATAGACGTGCTTGCCCATGGCGATGGCGTTGGCGGCCACGATGGCGTGCGTGTGGTCGGGGGTTGCTACGAGGACGGCATCGATGCTCTTGCCCATCTCGTCGTACATGCGGCGGAAGTCGCGATACTTCTTGGCATTGGGATGACGGTTCCAGGCATCCTTGGCATAGTCCCAGTCGACATCACAGAGGGCGACGATGTTGTCCGTCCGTTCCATGTTGCGAAGGTTGGCGTTACCCATGCCTCCGACACCTACGCCGGCGATGTTCAGCTTGTCGGTGGGGGCGATGTGTCCATGGCTCTTACCCAGGATGGTGTTGGGAACTACGGTCAGGCCGATGGCAGCAGCCGTTCCGCGCTGAAGGAATTCTCTTCTTGAAATCTTTTCAGACATAATGGAATTGGATTAATAAAGTTAATAAAAATGGTTGATGAGTGTGTGTGTGCTTTATTTCTTCGTGTCGTCGGAGACGTTGGTGTCGATTTTGTCAATCTCGTCCTCTACCTCCTTCATGCCCTTCTTGAAGCTCTTGACGCCTTTGCCCAGACCGCTCATCAGCTCGGGAATCTTCTTCGCGCCAAACAGGAGCAACACAATCAGCATGATGATAATCAGTTCTGGCATTCCAATGCTGCCAAGGAATAGTAGTTGAGTCATAATTTTCTACATTTTATAGGTTTATAATGGAGTTTTCCGATTGTCCGTAAACTTTTCCGTGGGCAAAGGTAACTATTTATTTTTTCAGTAGCAAAAAGAAGTCGCATATATTTTTTCAAAAAAATCAACTTTTGGAAAAACTGAACGCGCATGTACGTATTTCCTTCATTTTTTTTGCCAAGTGAAAAAAAAGCCTTATCTTCGCGCCATAATATCCATAAAATTGTCCCCGATTCATGCGTAAGCGTTGTTTCTTGTTCATACTGAGCTTTTTGTTTGCAGCCCGTCTGGCGGGGCAGGACACCTATTCCAACCCCATCATCGACCGCAGCCTGCCTGACCCTACCGTCATCCGCGACGGCGACGGCACCTACTGGCTCTATGCCACCGAGGATATTCACAACGTGCCCATCTACAAGTCGCTCAACCTCTTGGACTGGGAGTACATGGGGACGGCTTTTACCGACGCCACGCGCCCGCAGATGGTGCCCGGCGGAGGCATCTGGGCTCCCGAAATCAACTACGTGAACGGCAAGTGGCTGCTTTACTACAGCAAGTCGAAGTGGGGCGGGACCTGGGAATGTGGCATCGGCGTCGCCACGGCCAACGTCCCCTGCGGACCTTTTACCGACCATGGCAAACTCTTCATCAGTAGCGAGATAGACGTCGAGAACAGCATCGACCCCTTCCTCTTTACCGACGACGATGGGCGCAATTACCTCTTCTGGGGCAGCTTCCACGGCATCTATGGCATCGAGCTAACGGCGGACGGCCTTGCCATCAAGGAGGGCGCCGAGAAACAGCAGGTGGCCAGCGGATTCATGGAGGCCACCAACATCATCAAGCGCAACGGCTGGTACCTGCTCATCGGCAGCCAGGGCACCTGCTGCGAGGGCGCCAAGAGCACCTATCAGGTGGTCATGACTCGTTCGCGCAACCTCTTTGGCCCCTACGTCAACCGTTCGGGCAACCGCGCCTTGAGCGGCGGCTTCTCGTCCATGCTCTCCGGCAATACCGCCGTTGCAGGGCCGGGACACAACTCACGCTTTGTCCAGGACGACGCCGGAACCGACTGGATGATCTATCACGGCTATCTGAAGAAGGACCCTGACGCCGGACGCGTCACCTTCATGGATCCCATCGTGTGGGACAGGGCGGGCTGGCCTACGGTAAAGAATAACCACCCCTCGGCCTCCGCAGCACGTCCCGTCATCGACCCCGCCCTTCACATGGGCGACGAGGGCAAGAGCCAGGTGCCCCTGGCCGACCCTTTCATCCTGCTTGACGGCAACACCTATTATGCCTACGGCACCCATGCTGCCGACGGCATCGAGGTCTATACGTCCACCGACCTTCAGACGTGGACGCTGGGCGGCCTCGCGCTCGACAAGCGCAACACCACCGCCACACAATGGTTCTGGGCTCCCGAGGTCTATAAGCGTGGCGACACCTACTACATGTACTATTCTGCCGAGGAGCATCTCTTCGTCGCTACGTCCAGCAGCCCCACCGGACCCTTCGTCCAGCAGGGCGGCTATCTGCTGCAGGCGCTCATCGGCGACGAGAAGTGCATCGACGGTACCGTCTATACCAACGAGGACGGCAAGATGTACCTCTTCTTTGTCCGCTTTACCGACGGCAACGTCATCTGGAGCTGCGACCTGGCCGACGACGGGCTTGGCCCGGCCGAGGGCACCTCGCTGCGTCGCGTCCTCAGCGCCACCTCCGGCTGGGAGAGAAAGCTGGGCAAGGTGGCCGAGGGTCCCTTCGTCGTGCCCTACAACGGGAAGTACTACCTCACCTATTCGGCCAACGACTTCAAGAGCCCCTGGTACGGCGTCGGCTATGCCACGTCCAGCAATCTTGAGCGTGGATGGACCAAATACCGCTATAACCCCGTCGTGCAGAACGTCGAGGGCCTTTTCGGCACCGGCCACCACTCGTTCTTTACTGACAAGGAGGGGCGCATGCGTATCGTCTTCCATGCTCATCACGGCTCTAATGCCGTCTATCCCCGCCGCATGTACATCGGCACCATGGTGTTCGACGGCGATGGTGTTCTCACCCTCACCCCCGACTCCCTCATCCGTCCCCGTCTGGAGGGCGGCTCATCCGTCTCCGCTCTCCAGGCAGAGCCCGTCACGGACGAATTCCTGTTCGATACCGCCGGCCGCCGGCTGACAGCCGCAGCCTCCGGCAAGGGCATCCGCATCCGCCAAAGCCGGAATGGCAAGACAACCAAGATCTTCTCAATCCACTAACCCCATTCCCTTCCAGCCAATCCAGCAAATCCAGTAAATCCAGCCCTTCCAGCAAATCCAGCAAATCCAGCCAATCCAGCCCTTCCAGTCTATCCAGTTAATCCAGAAAATTCCCCCTTTCGATTATTCCCAAAAAATTGTTTCATTAAAATCCCAACAAGCATGAGAAAAAGTTTACTTCTTTTCGCAATGGGTCTGACCGCCGCCATGGCCTTGCAGGCTCAAACCGTCAAGACCGACTCTCCGTGGACAGGCTCCGCCCTGCCTGAGGAGGGTGGTACTTACTACCTCTACAACGTCGAGTCCGGCATGTGGCTGCAGCACAACCGCAGGGACATCGACTCGTGGACAACGCGCGCCCAGCTCGACAAGGTGGGCTTCGACGTCGTCATCAAGCCCCTCGAGAACGGCTTCTGGCAGCTCGACCCTCGTTTCGGCCACAACCACAGCCTCAACGCGCTGACCAACCAGGGCTACATGGACACCGGCGACGCCGTCTCTGAGTGGACCATCACCCCCTATCCCAACGTGGCCGGCTACTCCGCCAGCAACCTCTACGTCATCGAAGCTCTCGACGGAGGCGTTGTCCTCGGCGTTGAACCCGGCTTCGAGGAGGACGGCAGCGACACCTATCTTTCCTATTCGCTCGACGGCTTCTGGCAGTTCGTCAGCAAGGAAGAGCGTATGGCCGACATGCTGAAGGCCACCAAGAACAACCCCAAGGATGCCACGTGGCTCGTCGGCGGCTATGACTTCGCCAACCAGGACGACCGTAACGCCGGTTGGAAGAGCACCCTCACGGGCGGCAACGGCTATGCCATCGGCGGCGACCGCTGGGGCATCAACCCCGCCAACCGCGCTGTGGAGAGCTGGAACGGCGCTGTCGGACAGTTCTACCAGGACATCACCGGCCTGCCCAACGGCACCTACGGCCTTACCGTGCAGGGTTACTATCGCGACGGCTCCACCAACGCCATCTGGCCCAAGCACGAGGATGGTTCCGAGGTTATCCGCGCCTTCTACTATGCCAACGAGGTCAGCGCGCCCTTCATGTCCATCTGCGAGCAGGCTCAGACCGAGTTCATCGAGAGCATGTTCGAGGATGAGTACGACGGCTACTTCTTCATCGGCGACGGCGGCAAGGCCCTTGGCAACGCAGCCAACGCCTTCTATGCCGGCTACTACTGGAATCCTGAGATTCAGGTCATCGTCACCAACGGCACCCTCCGCATCGGCGTCGAAAAGACCGGCGGCGTGGGCGACGACTGGACCGTCTTCGACAACTTCCGTCTCACCTACTACGGCGACAACGTTGATGTCTCCGTCCTCATCGAGAACCTGAAGAAGGTCATCGCCGAGGCTGATGCCTACGACGGCCTGAAGCCCCAGTTCTACCTCGATGCCTACAACGCCGCTGTGGCTGCCCTCGACTCCACCGATCCCGAGGTCATCGGCAACGCCATGCAGGAGCTCAACAACAAGCTCGCCGTCGTCAAGGCCGCAGGAAAGGACATCGAGAACTTCAACAAGACCATCGAGCTCTGCCGTCAGGAGATGGAGCAGAATGGCGAGAACAAGTACTACGACTTCGCTTCGGCCATCTCTGAGGCTCAGCAGAAGTTCGAGAGTGCTTCCGACGCTACCGACTACAGCGCTGCTCTCCGCATGCTGCAGATTGCCCGTAACCTCTACAACGCCGAGCGCGGCCCGCGCCTCTGGGAGGGCAGCGAACCCGTCGCAGGCGAGAAGTACTACTTCTATAACCTCGGTCAGGGCCGCTTCCTCTGTGGTGGCGACGACTGGGGCGCACACGCAGCCCTCGGCTGGCCTGGCATCGAAATCGCCCTCGAGCAGAGCGAGACCGACGGCAACGCCTTCCGCCTCGACACCTATCTGAACAACGGCGGCACCAGCGAATACCTCAACTTCGGCGGTTACATGGATACCGGTGGCGACGACTGGGTCTTCGAGCCCCTCGGCAACGGCATCTATAACATCGTCCGTGCCGACTCCGCTACGTGCCTCCTTGGCTGGCGTCCCGGCACAGCCGTCCGCGTCGATACCGACCTCACCGGCTCCGACAACCCCGACAACCAGTGGGTTCTCGTCAGCCGTGCCGAGCGCGACGCCATCGCCGAGACGGCTACCGCAGCCAACCCCATCGACATGAGCTACCGCATCAACGTGCCCAACTTCAGCCAGCGCGAGAATATGGATGAGTCCGGCTGGGTCGTCGCCTCTTCCGAGGACGGCACACACGGCATCTGGGGTCGCGGAAGCAACTATCCCGACTTCACCTACGAGTGCTGGAACATGACCTACTTCGACTTCAGTCAGGTGGTCTATGACCTGCCCGCAGGCTGGTACAAAGCTACCGTCACCGGCTACTACCGCGATGGCGACCATAACAGCAACGAGATTGACGGCGAGCACGTCCCCGGCCACATCGAGAAATTCGTCAATGGCGACGAGCTCAATCGCGAGGCCTACTTCTATGTCTTCGCTAAGGATGAGTACGAGACCCTCCTCCCCAGCCTGACCGACTATCGCGACATGGCTCCCGGACTTGGTGCTGCTACCGATGCCGGCGAGGTTCCCCAATGGGTCTATCAGGCCGTCAACTACTTCCAGAACAACCTCTACAAGGTTGAGCTGCTCGTCGAGGTCGGCAGCGATGGCGAACTCACCATCGGCGTCAACAAGGACTTCGAGAACTTCCGCGACTGGGTGGTTGTTGACAACTTCCGCCTCATCTACTACAAGGAAGATCCGAGCCGCATCCAGGATGTCATCGCCGGCGAGCCCGCCCAGAGCAGCAAGCTCTACAACCTGCAGGGCATCGAGGTGGCTCAGCCCGTCCGCGGCATCTATGTCCGCGATGGCAAGAAGGTCTTTGTGAAGTAAGCTCCGTAATCCCTTTCCCAAGCGGGGGCGCGCCAACCGCGTCCCCGCTTTTTTCCAATTTTTAGAACCACCCGACATCCTATGAAACGATTCAAGCTTCTGTTTTTCTTCAGTCTTCTCCTGCTGGCCACCGGTGTCTCGGCTCAGACAGACGACCTTTTTGAGCCCTACAAGCCCATCAGCCTCCGTCTGCCCTCTGTCCCGCTCATCCTCAACGACCCCTACCTCTCCATCTGGTCGCCCTACGACCGCCTTACCGACGGCACCACACGCCATTGGTGCGATGCCGAGAAGGCCTGGGACGGCCTGCTGCGTGTCGATGGCACCACCTATCGCTGGATGGGCACCGAGCGCGAATGTCTGCTCTCGGCCGTTGCGCCCATGACCAACGAGACCAATTGGGAGGGACGTGTCAGCTACACCACCCAGTCGGGGACCGCATGGGCTGCGGCCGACTTCGACGACAGCAGCTGGGCTGTTGAGGAGGCCGCCTGGGGTACCGCTAACGAATACCCGCGCGTCCGCCACTCGTGGACGGCCACCAACAGCGACATCTATATCCGCCGTACCGTCACCCTGACGGCCGATGACCTCGGCCGCGAGCTCTGGGTGATGTTCTCGCACGACGATGTCTTCGAACTCTTCATCAACGGCACCCGCGTCGTCCGCACAGGCGAGACCTGGCTGCAGGGCGAGAAGCAGCGGCTCACCAATGCCCAGCTGGCGCTCCTCCACGAGGGCGACAACATCATCGCCGCCCATTGCCACAACACCAACGGCGGCGCCTACGTCGATTTTGGACTCTACGCCAACACCTGGCAGAAGGTGGGCGTGGTCGTCACAGCCACGCAGAAGTCTGTCGATGTCCTCGCCACCAACACCTACTACACCTTTGCCTGCGGCCCCGTTGAGCTCGACGTCGTCTTCACGGCGCCTATGATCATCGACGACCTCGACCTCCTCTCCACCCCCATCAACTACATCTCCACGCGTGTGCGCAGTACCGACGGCCAGCCCCACAGCTGCCAGCTCTTCGTCGGCACCACGCCGCAGATGGTGGTCAACGAGATGACGCAGGCCACGGTCTCGTCCATCATCACCGAGGGCGACACCCCGTACATCAAGTCCGGTTCTGTCGACCAGCCTGTGCTGAAGCGTGCGGGCGACCAGATCAGCATCGACTGGGGCTATCTCTACATCCCCGCCTTCGAGGGTGCCGTCAGCATAGCCCCGCTGGGCGACACGGAGAACGCCTTCCTCGCCTCCGGCACGCTGCCCACGTCGCAGTCCGAGGTCACTTCGCTTAACGAATCGCAGTTCCCCTGTCTCGCCTACGTCCACGACTTCGGCTCCGCCGCCGAGGCATCGTCCTTCATGATGGTCGGCTACGACGAAATCTACGACATCCAGTACATGCGCAAGAACTACAAAGGCTACTGGGCACGCAACGGCAAGACCATCTTCGAGGCCTTCGCCGAGCTTCGCGACGGCTACGCCGACATCATGGCCCGCTGCCGCGCCATGGACGCCCGCATCTACGACGACGGCCTTGCCTCGGCCAACGCCCACTATGCCGAGCTCCTCAGCGCCTCGTACCGTCAGGTCATCGCCGCCCACAAGCTCTTCGAGGACGATGGCGGACGCTTGCTCTTCTTCTCGAAAGAGAACAACTCCAATGGCTGCGTCAACACCGTCGACCTCACCTATCCCTCGGCGCCGCTCTTCCTTATCTATAATTACGAGCTGCAGAAGGCCATGATGACGAGCATCTTCGAGTATAGCGCCACGGGCAAGTGGAGCAAGCAGTTCGCTGCCCACGACCTCGGCACCTATCCCATTGCCAACGGCCAGGTCTATGGCGGCGACATGCCTCTCGAGGAAAGCGGCAATATGCTCACTCTCGCTGCCACCATCTGCCGCATCGAGGGCTATGGCGACTGGCTCAAGCGCTACTACCGCATCCTCAAGCGCTGGGCCGACTATCTGGTCCAGTATGGTCAGGATCCTGCCGAGCAGCTTTGTACCGACGACTTTGCCGGCCATTGGGCACACAACTGCAACCTCTCCGTAAAGGCCATCATGGGCATCGCTGGCTTTGCCGAGATATGCCGCGCACGTGGCGACGAGGCTCTGGCCGCCACCTACATGCAGCGGGCTGCCGAGATGGCGGCCAAGTGGGAGGCCGACGCCAACGACGGCACTCACTACCGCCTCGCCTACGACCGCCAGGGCACCTGGAGCCAGAAGTACAACATGGTGTGGGATAAGCTCTGGGGCACCAACCTCTTCCCCAACGATGCCATGAGCACGGAAATCAAGTACTACCGCACCCGCCAGAACAACTACGGCCTGCCGCTCGACAGCCGTGCCGACTACACGAAGAGCGACTGGATCATGTGGACGGCAGCCATGGCCGACAACGACCGCACGTTCATTCAGTTCCTCGAGCCGCTCTACCGCTACGTTCACACCACCTCCACGCGCGTGCCCCTCAGCGACTGGTACGACACGAAGACTGGCCGCTGGGTCAGCTTCCGTGCCCGCTCTGTCATTGGCGGCCATTGGATGAAGGTGCTGATGGACAAGTTTGCCGACCTCACGTCCGTTGCCCCCGAGGCAGTCGTCGAGGGCGGTTCGTCTGTGAGCAGCTGCTTCGACCTCACCGGCCGTGCCGTAACCCCTACTGCCCGCGGCCTCTACATCGTCGATGGCAGGAAGGTGCTCATCCGCTGACGCCTGACGCGTGACGGGTGGG
>JAILEU010000130.1 GCA_024697785.1 Bacteroidaceae bacterium
CCGCTTCTACCTGAGTGCAGGCATCGGGGCCGCGCTGAAGGGGCTGTACTATAACCGACGGAACAGCGAGAGCCATCCAAGCTCGCTTGAAGATGGCCGAGTCGTGACGGAGGAAGGCAAAGCCAATAAACTGAACTACACCAAGCCCGTGCTCAATCCCTCGATGGGCATCAACTACACCTTCTCGGCCAACAGCAAGCTGTCGTTCTCGACGGGCTACACGACTTCCATCGGCGACATGATGACGCTGCTGACGGAGCCGATGCAGGTGGACTACCGCTCGGTGCGCACCTCGTCGGGCATCATCGGCGAGTCCAACACGTGGCACACATCGGGCGACTGGAAGTGGCAACTGCCCATGCAGTACTTCACGCTGAGCCTCGCGGCCAGCCACAGCGAAGGCAAGCAGAACACGCTCACGTCGCAGTCGGTCAGCGGCATCGATGTGAGCAGCACCGCCCTGCTCCGCGACTCCCGTAGCCGCTCCACCAGCTTCTCCGCTTCCGCCACGAAGAACATCCCCACGCTCTTCGCCAAGCTCGGGGCCGATGCCTCTTATGGTTTTGGCGACAGTGAGCAGGCCGTAAATGCCAACATCATCAAGGTGCGCTCGAACAACTACAACCTCCACGGCATTGCCTCCGTCACCCCCATCCAATGGCTCGAACTGCGCTACGACATCCGCTACGGCTGGTCGCGCTCCCGCTACTCCGAAGAAAGCAACACCGTGACCTCCCTCACCCATAGCGGAGCCATCCACGTATTCCCCATCGCCACCCTCGACCTCTCCCTGGACTACGACCACGTGCGCCGCCAGCTTGCCGACGGCACGTATAAACGTATGGCTCTCTTCAATGCCTCGGCGCAATACAAGTTCAAGCGGTGCATCCTCCGTCTGGAGCTCGACAACCTCCTGAACCAGCGCAGCTACTCCTATACCGTCTTAGACGGCATCAACACCTACACCTTCGACTACGCCCTCTGCGGCCGCACAGCTATGCTCAGCGCACGCGTCAGCCTTTAAGAATGAAAAATGAAAAATAAAGAATAAATAGCTTTGCAATCGGAACGCTGCATACGAGACATTTGATTTTTTATTTTTCATTCTTCATTTTTCATTAAAAAAAAGTTTTTCATCAAAATTTAGTATCTTTGCCGTCGGAAAAAAGAAAAAGACAACGATGACACATGAGATTTATCTGGCTGCGGGGTGCTTCTGGGGCGCCGAGCATTATCTGAAGAAGATACGGGGTGTGACGATGACCGAGGTGGGCTTTGCCAACGGACGGACGGAGAACCCCACGTACAAGGAGGTCTATACGGACACGACGGGCTATGCCGAGTGCGTGCACGTGGTGTTCGACGACGAGGTGCTACCCCTGCCCTTCCTCGTGCGGCTCTACCTCCGCGCCATCGACCCTACAAGCCTGAACCGTCAGGGCGAGGACGAGGGTACGCGCTACCGCACGGGCATCTACTACACCGACGCTGCCGACGAGCCTGTGGCCCGCGCCATACTCGACGAGGCGCAGCGCAGGTACGACGAGCCGCTCTGCGTGGAGCTGCTGCCGCTGCAGAATTTCTATACCGCCGAGGAGTATCATCAGGACTATCTGGACAAGAACCCCACGGGCTATTGCCACCTGCCGAGCGAGCTGTTTGCGTTTGCTGAACGGGCCAACGGACGGAGCAGCGAGAGCCATCCAAGCTTGCTTGAAGATGGCCGAGTCGCGACGGACGAAGACGAAGTCAACAAAAAGGTTGCCCTCGACCTTTCGCAGGCAACGTATGGCGAGGTGGGGGGCACGGCGTATGACATAGCGGTGCTGCCGTGGGGGGCTACGGAGCCGCACGGTGGCCATCTTCCCTACATGACGGACTGCATCCTGAGCCACGACGTTGCCGTCCATGCCGCACAGCTGGCATGGGAGGACCACGGCGTGAAGGCGATGGTGCTGCCGCCCGTAACGGCGGGGGCACAGAATCCCGGGCAGCGCGAACTGCCCTTCTGCCTCCACTTCCGTCAGCATACGCAGCAGGCCATCCTGCGCGACATCGTGGAAAACCTGCACCATCAGGGTGTGCGGCGACTCGTCATCGTCAACGGCCACGGCGGCAACACGTTCAAGGGTTTCGTTCGCGACCTGGCGGCCGACTATCCCGACATGTTTATTGCCGTAAGCAACTGGTATGCCGTGCTGCCGGCCAAGGACTACTTCGACCACCCTGGCGACCATGCAGACGAGCTGGAGACATCGGCCATGCTGCACTATCATCCCGAGCTGGTGCGGATGGATCTGGCGGGCGACGGGCAGTCGCATCCCTTTGCCCTGCAGGGGCTGCAGGACGGCACGGCATGGATGCCGCGCCACTGGAACCTGGCATCGGACGACACAGGCATCGGCGACCCTCGCGCCGCCACGGCCGAGAAGGGACGTCGTTTCACCGAGGCTGTAGCTGCACGCCTGGCCACCCTGATGGTGGAGCTGGCCGCCGCCACATCGGCAGAGAAACTTTATATAATTAAAAATTAGGAATTAGGAATTAGGAATTATTTCGTTTAACGTTTAATGTCTGGCGCCTTCGGCGCAATTGATAATTGATAATTGAAAATTGATAATTTGGGTTTAACGATTAACGTTTAATGTTTAACGAACACGTCCTCTTACATCTTACCTCTTACCTCTTACTTCTTACATCTTACCTCTTACTTCTTACATGAAGATACTTTGTGTTGGAATGAACTATGCCGAGCACAATAAAGAGCTCGAACCTACGTTAGTATTACCGGAGGATCCTGTGATTTTCATGAAGCCCGACTCGGCCATCCTGAAGAGCGGCAGACCGTTTTTCCTGCCCGACTTCGCCGAACGTTTCGACGGCGAGACGGAACTGGTGGTGCGCATACACCGCATGGGCAAAGGCATCCCCGAGCGCTTCGCGCACCGCTACTACGACGCGGTGACCGTGGGGATTGACGTGACGGCACGCGACCTGCAGCGACGGCTCCGTGACAAAGGGCTGCCGTGGGAAATGAGCAAAGCTTTCGATGGCTCGGCCATCCTGGGCGACTTCGTTCCCGTCGAGGAGGCAGGCGACGTGCAAAGGCTGACGTTCCACTCGGAAATAGACGGACAGACGGTGCAGACGGGCTTCACGGGCGACATGCTGTTCAGCATCGACAAGCTGATTGCCTACGTCAGCCAGTTCCACACGCTGAAGACAGGCGACCTCCTCTTCACCGGCACGCCATCGGGCATACGCCCGCTGCACGTAGGGGAGCACATGGACGGATATCTAGGAGAAAGGAAAGTCCTTTCGTTCAATATAAGATGACTGGAATAAAACATCATACGCTGCTGACTATCCTGCTGCTGACGACGCTGTGGATGCGGGCACAGGGTGAGGTGACGGTCGACTGGAATGCCATCGGCGGCGACAGCGTCGTGCCGGTGTTCAGTCACAGCATCCCGCTGGGCAGCGACTATGCCGAGGACTACGACGTCCGCATCGAATACCCTGAGCTGGAGCCCATGCCTGCGGACGCGCCCTATTACGATGCCCTGCGGAGGGTTGCCATCGGCGATTGGCCCGATGTGACCACCTACGTAGGCGTCAGCCGCAAGCAGGGGCAGCTCGACATCAGCTTCATCCCCATCATCCTGCGCGACGGCAAATACCAGCGGATAAAGACGTTTGACCTGAAGGTGAAGGTTAACGACAACGATAACCCCTCAACGCTCAGCCATCAGCCCTCAGACTTCACCCCTCAGACTTCACCCCTAACCCCTAACCCAATCTTCAACCCCCGCCGTGCTCCCTCTTCGCCCGCCCATTCCGTCCTCTCATCCGGACGCTGGATGAAAGTGGATGTGGCAAAAGACGGCCTCTATGTGCTGACGCCGAAAGCCCTCAGCGCCATGGGGTTCAAGGAGCCGGACAAGGTGCGCGTGTTCGGTTACGGCGGCCATCTGCTGCCTGAATACGGTCTTGCTGACCTGACAGCCGACCTGCCGCAGGTGCCCGTCTGCCGCACCGACGAGGGCATCGTCTTCTGGGGCAACGGCACCGTCGCCCTCTCACGCAAGGCCGACGGCACCTACATCCACACCCCCAACCACTACACCACCACCGGCAGCTACTTCCTCACCGAGACCACCGACAGCACCGCATGGGACGACCTGACGGTAGCCGACAGAAGCCTGCTGGTGCCAGCCGAGTTCCGCTCCGCCGGCACCCTCTGCGCAGTGGTAGAGACCGACGCTTATGCCTTCCATCCGTCAGGACGCAAGCTCTTCGACAGCTATGACTTTGCCGACGGCGCCACCCACAGCTGGAACGTCGAGCTGCCCAACCTGAAGGAGGGAGCCGAAGCCACCGTCACCGTGGCCTTTGCCCACAATGCCAAGGCATCGACCACCGTCAGCGTGCAGGCGGGCGACGCCACCCTCGGCACCATCACCCTCTCGGCCAACAGCGCCTACAGCGACGGCAACATCGCCGAAGCCACCTTCAAGACCACCGCCCTGACCCCCACCACCCGCTTCACGCTCACCCACAACCGCCCGTCGGGCGTCAGCGGACGGCTCGACTTCATCCGCATCAGCTATCCTTCCACAGCAGGACTCTACACGCAGGACGAGATACGCACCGCCACGCCCGTCGCGAACCAGGACCTTCGCGCCACGCCTGCCACCGACTACATCATCGTCACCCCCGCCAGCGGCGCCCTCACCACCCAGGCCGAGCGGCTGGCAGAGGCTCACCGCAAGCGCGACGGCCTCAGCGTGCTGGTGGTGACAGCCGACAAGATATACAACGAGTTCTCATCCGGCACCCGCGACGCTACCGCCATACGCCGGTTTCTGAAGATGCTCTACGACCGCGCCGCCACCGACAGCGAGATGCCCCGCTACCTGCTGCTCTTCGGCGACGGTGCCTGGGACAACCGCATGCTCAGCGACAACTGGCGCGGCAGCTCGCCCGACGACTACCTGCCCTGCTTCGAATCAGAGGAGTCGTTCAGCGCCACACGCTCGTTCGTCATGGAGGACTATTACGGCCTGCTCGACGACAATGAAGGGCGCGAACTGCTGCGCGACAAACCCGACGTGGGCGTGGGACGATTCCCCGTCACCACCGTCCAGGAGGCGCGCGACATGGTCGATAAGACCCTTGCCTACATGGCGGGTACGGCCGCCGGAGCATGGAAGAACACCATCCTGATGCTCGGCGACGACGGCGACAACAACCAGCACATGAAGGACGCCGAGTTCGTGGCCCGCATGCTCGAGGCGAGCTACCCGAAATACATGTACAAACGCATCTACTGGGACACCTATCCCATGGAGGTCACCGCCACCGGCAACAGCTACCCTGCCGTGAGCAAACGCCTCCTCGAACTGCTCGACGAGGGTGCCCTGATGGTCAACTACAGCGGCCACGGCAGCGCCGACGTGCTGTCGCACGAGCTGGTGATCGACAAGAGCGACATGGCCGCCCTCACCTCGCCGCGTCTGCCGCTGTGGGTGACAGCCTCGTGCGACATCTCGCCCTTCGACAACACCACCACGTCGTTCGGCGAGCACGCCTTCCTCAACCCCAAGGGCGGCGCCATCGCCCTGTTCACCACCACCCGCACCGTCTTCTCGAGCTACAACCGCCGCATCAACTACCTCTTCTCGAAATACGTCTTCAGCCGCGACAGCAACGGCAAGGCCCTGCGGCTGGGCGATGCTGTCCGCATGGCGAAGACAGAGATTGTCACCACCAGCGAATCGTCGATGCAGGACACCAGCGAGAACAAGCTGCACTACGTCCTGCTGGGCGACCCCGCGCTGTGTCTTGCGGGTGCCAACTACGGCGCCGTGGTTGACAGGCTGAACGGCCGTCCCGTCGATGCCGACGAGGGCATCACGCTCAGCGCCGGCGAGATTGTCACCGCCGAGGGCCATATCGAGGACGCCGACGGCCACCCCGCCACGGCCTTCAACGGCACCGTCCACGCCACCGTCCGCGACAACCGCGAGACGGTCTATGGCCGCAACAACAACGGCAGCGCATCGGAGCTCTTCAGCTATGTCGAGCGGTCTAACGTCCTCTTCTCGGGCAGCGACTCGGTGCGGGGCGGCACGTTCCGCTTCACCTTCCGCGTACCGATGGACATCAACTACTCCGGCGAGATGGGCGAGCTCAACGTCTATGCCATCAACGACGCCAAGGATGCCGAAGCGCAGGGCAACACCGAAGCCTTCCTGCTGGGCGGCACCCACGAAGGGCTGACGAACGACTCCGTCGGCCCCGCCATCTCGTGCTACCTCAACACGCCCTCGTTCGTCCCCGGCGACCAGGTGAACGAGACACCCCTGCTGGTGGCCACGCTCGAGGACGCCGACGGCATCAACACCGTCGGCGGCGGCATCGGACACGACATCGTCGCCGTCATCGACGGCTCGGCCATGCTCACCTACCGCCTGACGGGCTACTACACGAGCGACTTCGGCGACTACACCCGCGGCACGCTGGCCTACAGCCTCCCTGCCCTGCCCCGCGGGCCGCACACGCTGATGCTCCGTGCCTGGGACATGATGAACAACTCATCCTCCGTCACCCTCGACTTCGAGGTTGTGGAAGGCCTCTGCCCCGCCCTCACCGACGTGACGGTCACCGACAACCCCGCCACCACCTCCACCACCTTCGTGGTCACCCACGACCGCCCCGAGTCCGTCGTCACCTTCCGCATCGACGTCTTCGATTTCTCGGGCCGCATCCTCTGGACGAGCGAGGAGACGACCGCCACGGCGTCCACCCTCTACACCTGCTCGTGGGACCTCTGCAACGCCGCCGGCGTGCCCCTCTCGACGGGCGTCTATCTCTACCGCGTCACCGCCTCGTCGGCCTCTGGCAGCAGCACTTCGCAAAGCCGCAAAATGGTTATAAAGCATTAAAAACACAATAATCTGCCGCCGCCACTCGTTATATAACCATGATGAAAAGAAAAACCATCCTATCAGTCCTCGTCTTCAGCCTTGTCGGCCTTGTGGCGACGGCACAGACGAAGAATCAGTTTAACCCCGTCTATACGGGCATGAACTCCCTGACCATCGCCCCCGACAGCCGTGGAGGTGCCATGGGCGACGTGGGCGTTGCCACCGAGCCGGACGTCAACTCGCAGTACTGGAACCCCGCCAAATACCCGTTCTCCATCAGCCCCGCCGGTGTCTCGCTGGCCTACACCCCGTGGCTGCGCCAGCTGGTGAGCGACATCGACCTCGCCTATCTCTCGGGCTACTACCGCATCGGCGACTATCAGGCCGTCAGCGGCTCGCTGACCTACTTCTCGCTGGGCGACGTGATCGACGTAGCGAACAACTACACCATCCGTCCCTACGAGATGGCTGCCGACTTCGCCTATAGCCGCATGCTTTCCGAGACCTTCTCCGCCTCCGTCGGTCTGCGCTTCATCTTCAGCGACCTGCAGTATAACTACGACGACGAGGTGACACCCGGCACCGCTTTTGCCGCCGACATCTCGCTCTTCCACAGCGACTACATCTTCCTCGGCCAGCGCGAGTGCATGTTCAACTGGGGTCTCAACGCCAGCAACATCGGTTCGAAGATCTCGTTCGACGGTGGCAACACCAACCAGTTCATCCCCACCAACCTTCGTCTCGGCGCCGCTCTGAAGATTCCCGTCGATGAGTACAACACCTTCACCCTCACCACCGATGCCAACAAGCTGATGGTGCCCACCAAGCCCACCTACCGCCAGTTCCTCGACGAGACGTTCGGCGAGGACTTCGAAGACAAGAGCTACAGCTACGCCTCGGAATATCAGAGCTGGCTCGACGCCCAGGGCTACAACGACATCTCGCCCATCGCAGGTATCTTCAAGTCGTTCCACGACGCCCCGGGCGGCATGGAAGAGGAGCTGCGCGAAATCTACTGGGGCGCTGGCGTGGAGTATAGCTACAACGACCAGTTCTTCCTCCGCGCAGGCTATCACTACGAGAACGAGTACAAAGGCAACCGCAAGTACGTTACCGTCGGTGCCGGCTTCAAGATGAGCGTCTTCTCGCTCGACGCCGCCTACCTCGTCTCCACCTCGCAGAGCAATCCCCTCGACCAGACGCTACGCTTCACCCTCTCGTTCGACATGGACGGCATCCGCGAGATGTTCGGCAGAAGATAAAATATGTACAGAGTAGGTTTCGGATATGATGTCCACCGCTTGGTGGAGGGACGCGAGTTGTGGCTTGGCGGTGTCCACATTGAGCACTCGCTGGGTCTGCTGGGCCACAGCGATGCCGACGTACTCATCCACGCCATTTGCGACGCCCTGCTGGGAGCAGCGGGGCTGCGCGACATCGGCTACCACTTCCCCGACACGGCGGGCGAGTACAAGGACATCCGCAGCACCATTCTCCTTAGCCGAACCATCGGCCTGCTGCGCGAGAAGGGCTACCGCGTGGGCAACATCGACGCCACCGTCTGTGCCGAGCAGCCCAAGCTCAACCCCCACATCCCCGCTATGCAGCAGGTGATGGCCGACGTGATGGGCGTCACCCCCGACGTCGTCTCCATCAAGGCTACCACCTCCGAGCATCTCGGCTTCACCGGCCGTCAGGAGGGCATATCAGCCTATGCCGTGTGCTTGATTACGAATGAAGAATGAAAAATGAAAAATAAAATGTTCTGCATACGGGGTGTCGCTTGCAAGACCATTTATTCTTCATTTTTCATTTTTCATTCTTCATTTTTAAGAGTTTCTTTCTTCCTTATTCCTCTGTCATTATTCCTTTCCTGCACCTCGCTTCGCTATGCGGGGGTGGACAGGATCGCGCGGTACGACATGAAGTCGGCCGATGTGCCGCAGGCGCTGGACGGCTACCGCATCGCCTTCGCTACCGACTTCCATCTGGCTTCGAAGTTCAAGGAACGCCAGCTGCATGGCACGGTAAAGGCTCTTGCCGCGCTTAAGCCTGACGTCATCCTGCTTGGCGGCGACTATCAGGAGGGCTGCGAATATGTCGAGCCGCTCTTCTCGGCCCTCGGCACGCTCTCGCCACCCGACGGCATCTATGCCGTGATGGGCAACAACGACTTCGAGCGTTGCACCGACGAAATCGCCCTCTCCATGCGCCGTCACGGCATCCGTCTGCTCGACTATGCCTCCGACACCCTCCATGCGGGGCTTGTCGTTGTGGGCGTGCCTTATTGCACCCATCCGCCGCTGGTGCAGCCGCTGGTAGCGGAACAGCATCCTGACGACTACGTCATCTTCCTCACCCACAGTCCGGACATCGTAGAGTCGGCCGGCATGAGCCCTGAACGTGTTGACCTGGCGCTGGCCGGCCACACCCACGGCGGGCAGGTGACCTTCTTCTACGTCATCGCCCCCGAGACCGGCAGCCGCTACGGCCGACGGTTCCTCTACGGCCGTCGGCGCACGTCGCGCGGCGTGCCCGTCATCATCTCGCGCGGCCTCGGCACCTCGCGAATCCCCATCCGTTTCTGCGCCCCCACGGACATCACCGTGGTGACGCTACGGGCGCAGTAACGGAAGCACCTACGGACGGCACACCCTTAGGCAGGGCCATTGAAGGTGGCAAAACCCACAACGTCGCGGCGCACAATCTTCTCCTCGGGAACAACGATTTTCAGCGAGAACGCCTTTCCGTCAACGAATACGCCTGACAAGGATATCTGGAACCCTTTTTCCCCATAGGACGACTTGAACGTTCCTGACGTAAAGCACGTTGTATCATCCAGAGACTCGTCTTCAAACCAGCTATCACCAGAACCGTAGAGGCTGAACTTCCACAACCTGGCCCGCTCGCCTTTGCCTATGTAATAGAGTTTTATTAAATAAGCAGAGAAATAGTTCTTATCCATGTCCTCTATGTCCGGCTTCGGGTCAGCAAGGTTGATAGACTTACCTACGAGGCCTTCGTTCAAGACGAAGTTTCCATGCCATTCATAAAGACTGTCATGGGCTGTGACGTTTACACTGTATTGGTCAGGAATATTCTCCCATGGCCCGACATAATGATGGATTACCAAGTCGCATGTAGCATCCAAGGTTGTTCCCTCTATGAACATTTGGTTGACGCCGATTTTGTCTGCTTTTCTGTTGACGTCGAGTTCGTCGTCGCCCGCGCATGAACTGAAGGCAAAGGCGGCGGTCAGGCACATTGTGGCCATGAGAATCTTTTTGTACATCATAAATCTGTGTGGTTTTTGAAGTGAAACTTATGTTACTCTTGAATCAGCTTATATCATTTGTGTATAGGTTGGCTATTTACCCTGTTTGATGGGGACCTTCCGGCTTCGCAGCTCTTCAATAAAACGGTCGAATTCGGCTTCGTCGGCGTCAGTTCCATGAGACCAAATCCAACATTTCAAAGGATCTTCCGAGAAACCAGGGTCTTGAAAAGAGATAGCCATCCCACCTGGAAACGAATCGGATAATACCCACTGTATCTCCACTCTCATCACGGATTCACCCAGATAGGTTATCGTCAGAAAATTGTTTTTTCCTACCCACGAATAGGATTGTACACGTTCACGGATGTTGGATTTGAGTTCAATAACAGCCCGCTGTCCATAATACCAATCGGGCGTCAGGTCATAAACGGTGACTTTCGTCATTTCCGTGATGTCCAGATAGGCTCCTTCGGGAGTGCTTTTCCATTCCTCGTTTTTGCTGCACGATAGGGAAAGGAGCGGGATGAGCAGAAACCATAACAGATGAGATTTTTTCATTGTTGTTTCACTTTTATGGGTTAATACTAAAAAACGTTTCTGTTTCCTAAACGTAGCGTTAACAAAAATACTGCATGGGAAAAGCAACTTTTTTTCCTGAAATGCCAAAAATGACTCCAAAAAAGACGATAGCGTCTTCCTTTCAGCCAGCCGCGGCTGAAAGGAAGACGCTTCGTCGCGGAGTAGCGAGCGAATGGGGGCGCTACGGATTTACCAATACTGGACGTCCGCTTCGGGAAGGTAAGCCTTCAGGGCAATCGGCTTTTCGTTAACCAGCACGCCCGAGAACGTGAGGTGGAAGCCATCCTTCTTGTCATGAGAGGTCTTGAACGTGCCCGACTTAAAGCACGAGCCGCTCAGCTCTTTGTCTTCCAGGATGCCTCGACCACCTTCGAGACCAAACATATTGTTCATGTTCAAGTAGTCATCGCCTTGTTCAAAGTACATGGAGAACTGGTATCCGTCGAGAGCCTTTTCGGGGTCAGCGAGGTTGATGGTCTTGCCGATCAGCGGCAGGCCGAGGTCGTAACGTCCGTGCCATGTGAGCGACTGGTCGACGGGCATGACGTCCACATAATAGGCTCCCGGGTCGCCCTCCCAGCCTTTTCCAGCAGGGCGGATGCCCAGTGCGCAGGTCACATCCTGGATTTTTCCATCCAGCAGAATCTGGTTTTCCTTCAACTTGGCAGCTTCCTTGTTGACGTCAATCTCATCGTCTTGTTTGCATGAGCTGAATGCAAAGACGGCGGTCAGGCACATGATGGCCATGAGAATCTTTTTGTAAGTCATAATGGTTTTGTTTTTATGGTTTAACAATGCACATTTTTCCGTTCAGGCGGACTGGCAATCCAGCCGCATCGACGCGCGATGTCTGGTTGCCACAGTTGCCGCATGGTAGATTGCCCGTTCAATTGCGTCTGCAAAGTTACGAAAAAGATTTTTGTCCTGCAAATTTTTAGGCCAGTCTTTTTTAGGCTTTTTTGTGGGCCATAACGTTTAACGCTGCGGCGACAGAGTTTAACGCTGTGGCGACAGAGTTTAACGTTACGGTGATAGAGTTTAACGCTACGGTGATAGAGTTTAACGCTACGGCGACGACGTTTAACGCTACGGCCTTCACGCGCGCGCCATACGCATTTTCGCCTGAAATCGCCTGCGCCTGCGTTTCCCCTGCGCCTGCGTTGGAGAACAAAGAAAAATCGTATAACACTGTGTTTGAGTACTATAACTTGTTTTCATTTTTCACCCCGTTTTCTTTTTTGGGCGAAGGAGAAACGGAGTGCGCCGAGAAGCCATTCTGAATAGGGTTCACGCTTTGGAAAGGAGAGGAAAAGGAAATAAGAAAAAAGAGAGATTAAAGAGAGAAAAAAGAAGCTCCATCAAAAGCATTACAGGTGGTTCAAAGAATGGGTTCTTTTTCCTGGACGATCACCTCTTTGCTTCGTCGCTATATGTGGTACCCTGACATCGTCTTCGTCCGGGAGGAAGACAACACGTCAAATCCTCTCTTAAAACACAAAAAACGGTGGCATTTTTCAGCCCCTCCCCTGAAAAAAAAGCCAATCACTTTTTACAAAACCACAAATGTCTGTATCTTAATCTCCTACAAACTCCAAGTGTGTCCCAACGCAGGCTCAGGGGAAACGCAGGCGCAGGGGAAACGCAGGCGCAGACGATATCAGGCGCAGGCGATATCCGGCGCAGGTGCAAGTAGGCACATGCGATTCCCGCACTTATACGTCTCGAGGGCACTCTCTTATAAAGCACGAAGTTTTTTTTGTATTTGCGTGTATTTTTTTCACGATAAATTTTTTTCTCTCCAAAAAAAGTGCTATCTTTGAACCCTAAAACGTATCAAACGAACAACCAAAAGAAAATGAAACGTTCTTCCATCCTCATTCTGACGGCATTGGCTCTCATTGCCAGCACTTCTACACCGCTGCGTGCAGCCGACGAAGCCCGTCTGTTACGCTTCCCCACCGTGGGCGGTGGACGAATTGTGTTCTCATACGCCGGCAACCTCTACAGCGTGGCCGAGACAGGTGGCACAGCCGTGAAGCTCACCAGCCACGTGGGCTACGAGTGCTTCCCCAAGATATCACCCGACGGACAGACCGTGGCCTTCACCGGCCAGTACGACGGCAACACCGAGGTCTACACCATCCCTGTGACCGGCGGCGAGCCACGACGCGTCACCTATACCGCCCTGGTGGAGCGCGACAACGTGGGCGAGCGCATGGGTCCCAACAACATCGTCATGGGCTGGACACCCGACGGCAAGAGCATCATCTTCCGCAACAAGCAATGGTGCTTCAGCGGCCTGCGCGCCCAACTCAGCCTCGTCCCCGCCGAGGGTGGCCTGCCGGAGGAGATTCCGACCACGGAAGGCGGCTTCTGCTCCTTCTCGCCTGACGGCAAGCAGCTGGCCATGAACCGCATGTTCCGCGAATTCCGCACATGGAAATACTATCGTGGCGGACAGGCCGACGACATCTGGATTCACACCGTGGGCACCACGAAGGTGGAGCGCATCGCAGGATGCGACGACGTGGCGCAGGATATCTTCCCCATGTGGGTGGGCTCGGAAATCTACTACCTCTCCGACCGCGACCGCACCATGAACCTCTTCGCCTACGACACGAAGACGCGCCAGACGCGTAAGGTGACCGACTTCACCGAATACGACTGCAAATTCCCTGCGGCATCGGGGCAGAGCATCGTCTTCGAGAACGGCGGCTATATCTGGAAGTACGACGTGGCGACGAAAGCCCTCGCCAAGGTGACCATCACCCTCGCCGACGACGACCTCTACAGCCGCACGGAGCTGAACCGCTCTGTACGCGTCAGCGAGGCTACGCTGTCGCCCGACGGCAAGCGCATCGTGGCCATCGGACGTGGCGACCTCTTCCTGCTGCCCGCCACGCAGGGCCCCGTGTTCCACTTAGCAGCCACGCCTGAGTCGCACGAGCGCGGCGTCACCTGGAGCCCCGACGGCAAGAACGTGGCCTGGCTCTCCGATGCCTCTGGCGAATACCAGGTGTGGATGGCTCCGGCCGACGACCTGACGAATGCCCGCCAGCTGACCAATTTCACCAACGGCTATCCCGACCGCCTGCAATGGAGCCACGACAGCAAGAAGCTCTACTTCAACACCGAAAAGCGTGACGTCTATGAGCTCTCCATCAGCGGTGGCACGCCCGAGCGCATCCTGGTGAGCGAAACAAGCGGCATCCGCTCGTTCACCCTCTCGCCCGACGGCACGTGGGCAGCCTATACCTCGACGCCAGTCAGCCGCAGCACCGACGCCCTCTACCTCTTCGATGTGGCCAAGCGCAAATCCTATCAGGTGACCGACCGTTGGTATCCCGCTTCGCAACCCCTCTTCTCGCAGGACGGCAAGTACCTCTTCTTCACCTCTTCGCGCGACTTCCATGCCCAGTATTCCAGCGTGGAATGGAATACCTCCTACAACGTGCAGGACTACCTGTTCATCCTGCCTCTTGCGGCCGACACCGAGAACCCCACCGCCCTGCACACGGACTATGACAAAGCCCCGGCTCCCGATGCTGCCAAGCCAGAAGAGGCGGGCAAGCCCGGAGATTCCGGAAAATCCGGAAAACCCGGAAAATCCGGAAAGTCCGGAGAATCCGCCAAGCCCGCGCCCATGAAGGTTGACCTCGACGGCATTGGCCAGCGCGTCACCTCGCTGCCCGTGGATCCGGGCCGCTTCCGCCTCATCGCTGCCGTAAACGGCAAGCTCTACTTCACCTCCGGGAACGGCGTGAAGGAACTCGACCTGAAGACGATGAAGGCCTCCGACTCGCCCATGAAGATGCCGATGGGCATCACGGCCGACTATAAGAAAGCCCTTGTCCGCAGCGATGGCGGCAAGCTCGTCGTCTGCAACTTCGGCGGTCCTGCGGGCGGCGCAGCCGTGCCCACCGACGACATGGAAATGGACATCAACCACGAAGCCGAGTGGCAGCAGATCTTCGACGAGAGCTGGCGCATCACCCGCGACGGATTCTACGTGGAGAACATGCACGGCGTTGACTGGAACCACATCCGCGAGAAATATGGCCAGATGGTGCCTTACGCAAAGCATCGTGACGACCTCACCTACCTCATCGGTGAGATGATTGGTGAGCTCAACATCGGCCACGCCTATATCACCAGCGGCGAGAAGCCCGCCATCCCCCGCGTTGCCACCGGCCTGCTGGGTGCCAAATTCAGCAAGGACAAGAAGACGGGCGCCTTCCGCATCGAGAAGATTTTCCAGGGCGCCAACTGGGACAAGAAGCTCCGCTCGCCCCTCACCGAGCCGGGCGTCGATGTCAAGGTGGGCGACTACATCGTGAAGGTCAACGGCATGCCAGCCGAAAAGCTCACGTCGCCGCTTCAGGCGCTCGTCGGCAAGGTGGGCAAGACGGTGGCTCTTGAAGTGGCATCCAGTGCCTCCGGCAAGTCTCACACGGTCTATGTGAAGCCCATCGCCAGCGAGGCCGACCTCGCCTACTACGAATGGGTGCAGCGCAACATCGCCATCGTCGATAAACTCTCCGGCGGTGAAATCGGCTACATCCACATCCCCGACATGGGTCTGGAGGGACTCGACATGTTCACCAAGATGTTCTACACGCAGCTCGACAAAAAAGCCCTCATCATCGACGACCGCATGAACGGCGGCGGCAACGTGTCGCCCATCATCCTCGAGCGTCTGCAGCGCGAGGTCTATCGCATCAGCATGTACCGCAACGGCGACATCGAGCCTGTGCCCAACCAGGCCTTCTACGGCCCGAAGGTATGCCTCATCGACAAGTACTCCTCGTCCGACGGCGACCTCTTCCCCTACAGCTTCCGTAAGCTCGGTCAGGGCAAGCTTATCGGCAAGCGCTCGTGGGGCGGCATCGTCGGCATCAGCGGCTCGAAGCCCTTCGTTGACGGGCAGGATATGCGTACCCCCTTCTTCACCTCCTATAGCACCGAAGGCGAATGGATTGTAGAAGGCCACGGCGTAGATCCCGACATCGACATCGACATCAACCCCTTCGAGGACTATAAGGGCAAGGACGCCCAGCTGGAGAAGGCCGTCTCAGTCCTTCAGGACGAGCTGAAGAGTTGGAAACCCCTCCCCGACACCCCCGCCGCCCCCGACAAAAGCAAATAACATTATTTGGTTTAACGTTAATGTTTAACGAACACGTCCTCTGACCTCTGACCATTCACTTCTTACCTCATTTTTTCCCAAGCCCCAGCCAATCCAGTCAATCCAGTCAATCCAGCCAATCCAGTCAATCCAGTCAATCCAGTCATTCCAGTCAATCCAGCCAATCCAGCCAATCCAGCCAATCCAGCCAATCCAGTTCCCACTCCCTCCAATGAAACCCCGCATCCCCATCGCCCTTCTTCTGCTTCCCGTCCTCCTGTGGCTGGCGAGCTGCACGTCTACGCGCTGGGTGAACACAGGCGGCTATTGGCTGGAGAGCGTCAACACCCCCGACCATATTGCCAACCCCTTCCTCACCGAAAAGGGCGTCTATGTCGATGACAGCATGACCGTCAAACTGGAGATGTGGGACGACGGCTTCGACCTCAACATCAAAAACCTAGGTAAGGAGAGCCTCCGCATCCGCTGGGACCAGTGCAGCTTCACCGACGAGAAGGGCACGACGCACAAGGTGATGCACATGAAGAACCGCAACCTGCTGACAGGTGCGATCGTTAAGGGTGAGGCCACCTGCAACGACTTCATCGCCCCTGCCGACCAGCCGGAGCACAGCGAATATGAAGGCGAGCTACTCCCCCTCTGGCGCATCAACTCCTATAAGAGCAAGGCAGAGGCGGAGGCCGCACGTCCCGACAGCTCATCGGTCAGCGTCACCCTGGCCCTCCAGAAGGGAGACCGCATTGACGACTACATCTTCACCTTCGCAGGCGACGACTACCAGACAGAAAAAGTGGACGTCCCAAACGTAAAAAACATGTTCCTTGCCTGGGATGCCACCCTCTTATCGATGACCATCCTCTATTGTCTCACCTTTGCCTTTTTGCAATAGCCCCATCTGAATTTTAACTCGTAATTCATTTTTTCCCATGACTTTCGGACAATCCATCAAAACCTGTTTTCGTAAATACGCTGTATTCAAGGGACGCGCTTGCCGTTCCGAATTCTGGTGGTTCACACTCTTCACCTTCCTCGTGAGCATCGCGCTCGACTTCCTGCTAGGACTGTTCATGATTCCACTCATTTTCAAGGGGCAGTTCAACGCCGAGTCCATCAACAGCGTCTCAACCCCCTTCTACATCGTATCCCTCGTGGTCGGTCTCGCCCTACTGCTGCCCACGCTGGGCGTATTAGTGCGCCGTCTGCACGACAGGGACAAGAGCGGATGGTGGGTTGGCATATTATACATCGTTGAAGCCATCTTCGTGGCGCTATCCCTTGTGGCTGGTCTGACCCTCTTCGCCATCGGCGAGAACCCGGCCAATACCGCCGACGACATTCCCTTCGGCATGCTCTTCCTCGTAGCCCTCCTTGCTATCCTGTTGTTTGCCTACGCCATTCTGCTGCTCGTCTGGTGTTGCCAACGCGGCACGATAGGCTACAACAAATACGGCCCAGACCCCTTGGCCGCAGAGGAAGAGAACGTTGTGGACGTGGAACTTAAGAATCTGAATTAAAGCCAAAACACCCTATGACAATGAAAAAGATTCTCTGCATGCTTCTTTCAGCAGCCCTTTTCGGAGTGGCTGTCCTGTCATGTACACCCTCGGAGCCCGTGCCCGACGATAAGCCGGGACAGCACATCTACCAACCCATCGTCATGCCAGAAGAGGATTAACCATGTAACCATATCCCATTATGAAAAAAACATCCATCGTACTAACCGCCTGTCTACTTGTCATGAGCGCGTGCCTCGAACCCGCAGCGGAACCTGACAAGAACCTCGCACCCACCATGGGCTGGAGTTCGTGGAACACCTACGGCATCAACATCAGCGAACAGCTGATCCGCGAACAGGCCGACGCCATGGCGAGCAGCGGTCTAAAAGAGGCCGGATACGAATACATCAACATCGACGACGGATACTTCGGCCGTCGCGACAGCACCGACGGTCATCTGCTGATTCATCCCGAGAAATTCCCGAACGGCCTGCGCCCGCTGGTCGATTATATCCATGGCCTCGGCCTCAAGGCAGGCATCTACACCGATGCAGGCGACAACACCTGCGCTTCGGGCCAGGGCGCCGAATGGGGCGACAAATGGGGCGTAGGCTCAGGCATCTGGGGACACGATCAGCAGGACATGGACTATTGGTTCGTTGACTGTGGCTTCGACTTCATCAAAATCGACTACTGCGGCGGCTCGCGCCTGCAAGGACTGGGGCGCATCACCGACGAACGCCAACGCTACACCGAGATCAGCCAGGCCATGGACCGCGCCGCCGAGAAGGCCGGACGGACTGACCTGCGCATGAACATCTGCCGCTGGGCATTCCCCGGCACCTGGGCCAAGGACGTCAGCGGCTCGTGGCGCACCACCGGCGACATCTGGTGCAACTGGAGCTCGGTGCGCGGCATCATCGCCGAAAACCTGTACCTCAGCGCCTACGCCTCGCCCGGACACTACAACGACATGGACATGCTGGAGGTCGGACGCGGACTCTCGGTCGAAGAGGACAAGACCCACTTCGGCCTCTGGTGCATCATGAACTCACCCCTCCTCATCGGCTGCGACATGCGCAGCATCGCACCTGAGGCCATGGAGCTCATGTGCAACAAAGAGCTCATTGCCCTCAACCAGGACCCTCTCTGCCAGCAAGCCTACGTGGTGAAAAAGGACAACGGCTGCTGGCTGCTGGCCAAAGATGTGGAGAAAGCCTACGGCCACAAACGTGCCGTGGCCATCTACAACCCCACCGATGCCGATAAGCAGTTCAAGCTCTCCTTCAGTGACGTCGACCTAGCGGGCAACATCAAGGTGCGCGACCTTTTCGAACACACCGACCTGGCCGAGTGCCGCGACGGCATGACAGTCGATGTACCCCTGCACGGCACACGCATCTACCTGCTGGAGGGCGCCGAGCGCACCGAGCGCACGCACTACGAGGCTGAGACCGCCTACTTCCCCACCTATCAGGAGCTCGTGAACAACCAGGTGGCCAAGAGCGGCGTCTATCGCCATAACGATGCCTGGAGCGGCGGCATCGCAGCCTGCTACGTCGGCGCCAGCGCCGAGAACAGCCTGCAGTTCCGTAACGTCCGCAGCTTCCACGGCGGACGCTACGAACTGATCGTCCGATACATCACCAAAGAAAACCGAGCCATGACCATCAGCGTCAATAACGAGGTTGTCGATACGCCCACTGTCAACTCCGGAAGCTGGACGACATCGGCATCCATAAACGTTCCCATCACATTGGAGAAAGGGGACAACATCATCTCCATCTCCAATGCCTCTGCCTATACACCCGACATTGACTGCATCACGTTAGTCAAAAAGTGAGCTTTATTAACCCCATTTCTACACCTTTTAACCAATGAAAAGAAACACCAATTCCCGTCCATCCAATCCGGATGATCAACAACTTCAGCGCGAACAGTTCAACATGCTGCTCCGCTACAACATTCAACACATCGAAAACGAGCAGCTGGCCGAAAGCCACGACGACGAAGCTTTTGCGGCAGTGGCCAGCGAGTTCATCCGCACCATGCGTCGGAGCCTCAACATCAACCAGGCCAAGCTGTCGAAGAGCATTGGCGCCGCACCCAACTACATCTCGCGTGTAGAGAGCGGAGCCGTGCAGCCCTCCGTCGGACGTTTCCTCGCCATCCTTCACCGAATGGGTTTTGACTTCGTACCTGAGCTGCGCAAGGACACCTCCGTCGACATCGTCATGGGACGCAACAGCTACACCTTCAGCGTCACACCTGCCGACGAAGATTGAGAATTTCAGACCACTGTACATACGAAAACCGTTTTTTTCTCGTTTATAGAGAAGAACAAACGTCGTATGTACAGTGGAATGGATTAACAGGACAAAGACCATCAAGATAACCCTTATTGTCGTCGCCGTGCTGATTGGCGTGGCGTCGCTGGTGTTTTCCAACTATCTGGTGCGCGAGCTTTCCAAGGAGGAAGAACGTCGCATGGAGGTGTGGACAGAGGCCATGCGCACCTTCAACAACGCCGATGAGGACACCGACCTCAATCTGGTGCTGACCGTCATCAAGGGCAACAACACCATCCCTGTCATCGTCCTAAACGACAAAGGGGCCATCGAAAGCTACGTCAACGTTTCCATCCACGGCACCGACACCCTCGGCTGCCTGATGCGTCGCGCAGCACGCATGCGCGATGCCGACCATATCATCCGCATGGATATGCCCGAGGCTGCCACGTGGTTCGATGTCTGTTACGACGATTCAACGCTACTGAAGCTGCTGGGGGCCTACCCCTACGTGCAATTTGCCGTTTTCGTGGTGTTCGTGCTCGTCGCCCTCTTCGCCTTGCTGAGCATGAAGCGCGGCGAGCAGGATCGCGTGTGGGTCGGGCTCTCGAAAGAGACGGCACACCAACTGGGCACCCCCATCTCAAGCCTCATGGCATGGTCTGAAATCCTTCAGCAGAACTACCCCGACGACCAGCTCCTGCCCGAAATGGGCAAGGACGTGCATCGGCTGGAGATGATTGCCGAGCGATTCTCGAAGATTGGTTCTGCCCCTGAGCTCGTGCCTGAGGACGTGAATGCCTCTCTGCAGCGCGTGACGGAGTACATCGGCCGCCGCTCATCAAGCCGCGTCACCATAGAAGGCCACTACACCGACCACCCGCTCGAGGTGCCGATGAACAGCCCCCTCTTCGAGTGGGTTGTAGAGAACCTTTTTAAGAATGCCATCGACGCCATGGACGGCGAGGGTACCATCACCGCCGACGTCATCCCCTCGGGCGACAAGGTCTGCATCGACATCACCGACACCGGCAAGGGCATACCCAAAAGCCATTGGAAGAACGTCTTCTCACCCGGCTTCACCACGAAGAAACGCGGTTGGGGACTCGGCCTCTCGCTGGCCAAACGCATCATCGAGGAGTATCACAAGGGTCGCATCTACGTCCGCCACTCCGAGCCCGGCAAAGGCACCACCTTCCGCATCGAGCTCCACCGGTAGAGATTTTCAAAACCTTACAAGGATACGAAACACCCTGCCCGGTGCATCCGCCCACGACTGCATGGCATCAGCGGCCTCCTCAGGCGTCACCTCACGGCTGATCAGCTCGTCCACAGGACAGGTTCCCTGCTCTAAGTAATGGATAACGGCGCGGAAATCAGGCGGCAGCGCATTGCGCGAGCCGCGAATGTCGAGCTCCTTCTGTACGAAAAGCTTGGTTTGGAACGACACTTCGCTCTTGGCATAGCCGATACACGCGACACGTCCCGTGAACGCCACTTCGTCCACGGCCATCTGGTAGGTCGGGATGCTGCCGACGGCCTCTATCACCACATCGGGTCCCATGCCCGACGTCATCTCCTGCAGACGGGTGTGCACCTCTTCCGCACGCGTGTTGAGGGTGTAGTGGGCGCCCATCCTCCGTGCCAAGGCCAGCTTGGCTTCATCGATGTCGGCAGCAATGACCGTGGCGCCGCGCAGCACGGAGCGCACGATGGCGCCCATGCCAACCATACCGCAACCGATGACCAGCACCACGTCGATGTCCGTCACCTGTGCACGGCTGACGGCGTGGAACCCCACGCTCATCGGCTCTATCAACGCACAGGTGCGGGGCGACAACGACGTAGCGGGAATGACCTTCTCCCACGGAAGGGCTATCAGCTCACGCATCGCACCGTCGCGCTGCACGCCCAGCGTTTCGTTATGTTCGCAGGCATTCACCCTGACATTGCGGCACGAGGCACACTTGCCACAATTGGTATAAGGATTGACGGTCACCGTCATGCCCGGCTTCAGGCTCTCGGGTACGCCGTCGCCGACGCGTTCAATCACGGCACCCACCTCGTGGCCGGGGATGACGGGCATGTGCACCATCGGGTTACGGCCGAGATACGTGTTGAGGTCCGAGCCGCAGAAACCCACATACTGCAGGCGCAGCAGCACTTCGCCGGCTCTTACTTCCGGCTCGGGGATAGGCACAACCACCATCTTTCCCGGGGCGGCAATCTGTATAGCTTTCATCATTCTGACATATTTTTTATATAAGGTAATTCCACTAAATGGCAGAAGCCGTAAAACCGCCGGGCATTCTCGCCAAGGAAAAGTCGCTTCTCGTCGTCGGTCAGCTCGAGGCTCTTGAGGACGAAGTCGTACGACATGCGATAGGTGATGGCGGTGATGGTGCGCGGATAGTCGCTCCCCCACATCAGGCGGTCCATGCCGACCAAAGCAGCTGCCTCGCGAATGACGCGGATGGCCGATGGATAGGGATAGAACTCGGCGTTGTAGAGCCAGGTGATGCCACCTGATTCTATCCTCACGTTTGGATAGCGGGCCAGCCGTATCTGCTCGCGCCAGCTGCGGTTCTCCCACGGTGGCGTCAGCGGAGGATTGGCCATGCCGAAATGGCCGATGGCTACGCGCAGGCGGGGACACTCCTCTATCACCTCGCGCAACTCGCCCACCTGCCGGTCGCCGTCGGCAAGGGTGATGGAGAGCATCATGTCGCGCTCCTCCATCAGGCGGAACATCCGCATCAACTCAGGCGAGTTCAGGGCGAGGGAGAGCCGATGGGCGGGGATGGCCATAGCATGGAAGCCCTTCTCAGCCAACGTCTGAGCCTGTTCTGCGAACTCTGGAGCCGCGAAGTCGCACATACCGCACGTCAGGAACCGGTCGGGATAGCGCCGCTGGACCTCGGCCAGATAGTCGTTCTGCAACCCGTCAATCAGTTCCTGCACGACAACGGCTGCCGCTACCTGGGCATAATCCATGTTCGAGAGGAACACCTCGGCCGTATTCCGTCCGTCGATAAGGAAGGGCGGCAGCATCTGCACCTCCTCACCGAGGAAGATGGAACGCCCGTTCTTCAGCGAGCGGATGGCCTTGCCGTTCCACATCGTGTCTTGTTTGAGCCATAAATGGCTGTGAGCATCTATGATGGGAATCACTTTTATAATTAGAAATTAGAAATTAGGAATTAGGAATTTATAAATGAACAATGAAGAATGAAGAATAAATAGCTTTGCAATCGGAACGCTGCATACGGGACATTTTATTTTTCATTCTTCATTTTTCATTAAAATAATAATCAATTATCAATTGTCAATTTCGCCAAAGGCGATTTCAGCTGTTCTTCCACCTGACGAACATCTGGTCGCCGATGATCTGCTGCACCTCCTTCACCAGCCGGGCGTCCACTGGCTCATCGACGTAGGCGATGTTCTTCAACACATTCGCGGGATTGGCGCTGCTAAATAGCGTGGTGGCGATGCGGGGGTTAAGGCTGGTAGAGAACTGGATGGCCAGTTTCTCGATGGGATAGCCCTGCTGCTGACAGTAGGCGGCGGCACGGCTGCAGGCATCGCGCAGGGCAGGTGTGGCCGGATGCCAGTCGGGGGCGCCACGGCCCGACAGCAACCCCATCGACAGCGGCGAGGCGTTGATGACGCCTACGCTGTGCTGCTCGAAGAAGTCAAGGTAGTCCGTCAGCAGCGTGTCGTTCAGCGAGTAGTGGCAGAAGTTCAGGATGCTCTCCACCGTGCCCTCCGGCACATGCTCCACCACCCACTTCAGGTTCTCGGGCTGGAGGTCTGTGATGCCCACATGGCGCACGACGCCCTTCTGCCGCAGCTCCACCAGCGCAGGCAGCGTCTCCTCGGCCACCTTCTGAAGTCCGCCCGGGAGGGCAGCCTGGAACTCAATGTCGTGGACGTTAATCAAGTCGATGTAGTCCACGTTCAGGCGATCCATGCTTTCAAAGACGCTCTCTGTGGCCCTTTTTGCCGAGTAGTCCCACGTGTTGATGCCGTCCTTACCATAGCGCCCCACTTTCGTAGAGAGATAATACTCCTCCCGAGGGATGTCCTTCAGCGCCTTGCCGAGCACCGTCTCGGCCTTCAGATGGCCGTAGTAGGGCGAGACGTCGATGAAATTGATGCCATTTTCCACAGCCACATGCACAGCACGGATGCCCTCTTCCTCGCGGATGCTGTGGAAGACGCCACCCAGCGACGAGGCACCGAACGAGAGGTTCGACACCTTCATGCCTGTCTTTCCGATTTCGTTGTAAACCATATCTGAAAATCCTTTTCTGCTTGACGCTGCAAAGATAACAATAATTCCTAATTCCTAATTCCTAATTCCTAATTTTTCTGACACCACCCCACATTCGCCACCGGAATGTTTATGCTGTGCAGACTTATTCTCCACACGTAGTCCCGCTCCTCCTCTTACGGAGTAAAAAGGCATCGGCTCACGACATCCTGCGATTTTTTTTGGGGACGCAGTCGAAGATTTATAAACAGGGGCGCTGTCTATAAATAACGTAGGCAAATAAAAAAACGACAGAAGCATCCCATAAAAAAGAAGAGGTGCGGCACACCGCACCTCAAAGAAAAAAGTAAGCAAAGGGGAAAAGGGAGGGGGGGGGGATGTTTCAAATAAATCCTTTAAGTCGAATTTTTTATCTGATTAGCACTTTCTTGCCATTTTTGATATAGATTCCTTCCGCCTGGTGGTTGACGCGATTGCCCTGAAGGTCGAAGATGACGTCCCCTGCTTCGTCGGCGGAAAGTACTTCCACGCCCGTCGGCCCGACGACGAACGTCAGCGAATCCGAGAAGGGAGGCATGACGTCATCAACGTCCGTCACGTTGAGTACCAGATGGTACTCTCCTGGCTCCAGCTGGCCGAGCGACGTCGTGGCCACCACGTCCTCGCCACCCTCCGCCTGGCTGGAATAGGTGCCGTCGAGACTGATCACACGGCCATCCTTAGAACGCAAACGTTGCTGGTAGCCTCCTCCGACCATACCTCGCACACGGCATACCACATCCACGTCGCTGCTCTCCTTCGGATCCTTCTGCCCAGTACTGATGTCCGTCTTGGGCGGTTTCTCTCGAACAAAGCCACGCACACCATAGCCCCTGAACGATGTCTCGTGTAGCGTATAGTCATTCACGATGGCCGTCCTGCCACTATAGCCGGAGAGGAAGATGAAGTAGTAATCTTCGTAGCATCCCTCGATAGCCACGTCGAGCGTCAGCGGCTTCATCTCCACTACGTTGTTTCCCGGCTCCGACACCATGTTCAAGAAGATGTCGTGCCCGATGATGGTATATTCGATGGAGGTCGTAACGTCCGGATTCCCCGTATAGTAGCCGTTGATGGAGAGCACATTGTCTTGTAATGAGAAAACGAAACGGTTGCTAAACCCTTCATCAATCGAGTCTTCGAACTCACGATTGCCCACACCGACAACACCCACATCCTCCACAATGTCAAAGTTGTTCCAATAGTCAGCCGCAGCATACGACTCCTTGCAGCCCGCAGGAACACGAAGCGTGCCATACTTCATGAACGTGTTGTCTGCAATCCGGGGAGGTGTCGTGGCGTTGCAAGTAACGAGAGTCAGTTTTTCACAGTCCCAAAAAACACGTTGACCCAAGCTCGTCACGGTGCTGGGGATAGTAATGGTTGGCAGGCTTTTACAATTAGAAAAGGCTTCATCTTCGATGCTGACAACACCTTCAGGAATAAAAATGGAAGTAAGCTTCCGGCATTCCCCAAAAGCCCATTCTCCAATTGAGGTTACTTTATCCGGTAATACTACGGATGTCAAACTGAAGCATGCATAAAAGGCCAGAGTATCAATACGGGTGACACTCGATGGGATGGAAATATACGGAACGTTTTTACAGCAGTTGAAGAAGTTATTCCCGATGCTGGTCATGCCTTCAGGGAGTGTTATGGCCGAACTAATATTGGAGCAGTTCCAAAGCATACAGTTTCCCATATTTTCAATTTGATCGGGAAAAACGAAAGAAGATAACGCAGAACAGTTATCAAAAGCATGGTCTCCGATGCTTGTCACGCTATTCGGAATAATAACAGAGCGTAGTTTCTGGCAATTGGTGAAAGCCAATTCCCCGATGCTGAGGAGACCTTCAGACAGGGAAACGGAAACCAGATTCACACAATACAAAAAGGCTCTGCTTCCGATGGTGGTAACACTTTCCGGGATAACGATTGAAACAAGATTCCTACAATCATCGAAAGCAGCATTCTTGATGATAACCACGCCCTTGGGAACCGTTGAGCCTCCACAGCCGGCTATCAATGTGTTGGAAGCTGTCTCAATAACCGCGTTACAATTGTCGCGGCTGTCATAACAAGGATTTTGGGTATCGATAACGATTGATGTTAAACTGTAGTCGCTAAGAAAAACATAATCCCCTATATGACTGACACTCGCAGGAATAGTGACGGAAGTCAAGGAAGTACAACGAGTGAAAGCGAAGTCGTCAATACGGGTAAGTCCATCGGGAAGTGTTACAGAAATCAAGTTCAGACATTGCATGAAGGCATTTTTCCCTATCGTCCTTACACCTTCAGGAATAGATATGGAAGTCAAGTTAGGGCAACAACTGAACGTTTCATCTTCAATACACGTGACGTGGGTGGGCAAAACAATAGATTCCATCCCGCAGCCAGAGAATGCGCCATGGCCAATAGTTGTCACACTATTTGGAATGGATATGTCGACAAGGTTTAAGCAAGAGCAAAATGCTTCTTTTCCGATGCTCATGACGCCATCTGGAATAGAGATGGAAGTTATGTTCGCGCTAAAGGCGAAGAGGCTGTCTGCTATGCAGGTAATCCCCCCAGGAAGATTGACAGACTTAAGTTCCATGCATTCCATAAAAGCCCCCTCTCCAATGGAGATGACATTCTGGGGAATCTGAAGGGAGGTCAGACCGAGACAAGCCTGAAATGCCCTGTCGCCAATCGAGGTTATGGTATTGGGGATGGAAAGAGACTTTAGTTCTGAACACAAGAAAAAGGCCTTTTCACTAATGCTGGTGACAGTATATGTCGTGCTTTCAAACTCAACCATTGAGGGAATAGTTATTTCGCCAGAATAGGGAACGTCACCCTTTGTTACAGAGACCTCGCCCTCTCCTTCTTTGTCGTAATAGATGCCGTCAACCTCGAAGTCGTAGGCTGACATGAACGTGACACAGGCTAACAGGGTCACAACCATCGAAAGAACTTTTTTTTTCATGATTTTATCGGTTTTGAGATTATTCTTGCTGCAAATTTAGGGACAAAGCAGGGAATTTTCCAAACTTTTTGCGTGACAAAAACGTGACAAATTGGGTTTGGGACGTCAGTAAGGCTGTTCCTGTCCTGCTCTCTAACAAGGGATTTCAGGTTATAGATTAACGAAAAGCCCGATGAAATGGGGATTTTTTTATTATTTTTTTTCGCTCCTGCACTCCTTATGAAAGAGAGAGAGAGGAAAGTTTCTATTTGCACGATTACCTTATCTATATAGGGCATGCTAAGAGGCGAAAAGTTTTTCAGGTAAAGGCCAAGGAAAAACGGATGAACGCCTTATCGGAAATAAACTCTGTATTAGATAGACTGAATCTATGAAATGGCAAAAAAAGCTATTTTTTCTTGCTTTTCCGTTCGGTTTGCACTAACTTTAATCCTCCTTTGGAGGCTTTTAGATAGACGGCACCTCAGAAAAACTCAAATTAATTTGGTTTTTCATTTGGTTTGCACTATCTTTGCAGCCGATTTTAGCGTTTTGTGCAAAAAAGTATGGGAAAGTTCGATCAGTATAAAGTGGAATTGAGAGGGATGACTGCGCCCACAGCATCCCTTGAGCTGGATATTGACAACGACTTCTTTGCCAAGATTGACGGCCCCGAGGTACAGAAGGGGCGCGCCAACGTGAAGATCAATGTCACGAAGAAGACGGGTGTTTACGTGCTGGACTTCGACATCAACGGGCACGTCATCGTCACCTGCGACCGCTGCCTTGATGAGATGGAACAGCCCATCGCCGCCAACGGCTCGCTCTCCGTGAAGCTGGGCGACGACTTCGGCGAGGACGGCGACACGGTCATCGTCCCCGAACGGGACGGATACATCAACGTGGCGTGGTACATCTACGAGTTCATTGCGCTGGCCATCCCCTTGAAGCACGTGCACGCTCCCGGCAAGTGCAACCGCGAGATGATGGACAAGCTGCGCAAGCACACGCCCCGCGAGGACGACGGCGACATGGAGGGCTCCGGCGAAACCGACCCCCGCTGGGACGCATTGAAAGACATAATGGATAACTAAAAATAAACGTAAAATGGCACATCCAAAAAGAAGACAATCAAAGACGAGAACTGCCAAGCGTCGTACGCACGACGTGGCTGTTGCTCCCACGCTGGCCATCTGCCCCAACTGCGGCGAATGGCATGTGTTCCACACCGTATGCGGCGCCTGCGGCTACTACCGCGGTAAGCTGGCCATCGAAAAAGAAGCAGCTGTTTAACGACAGACCTGAAACAAGAGGTGAGGGCGGCGGTTTTCCACCGCCCTCACTTTTCTAAGGAAACACCACCATGCACAAGGCAGGATTCGTAAACATTGTCGGCAACCCCAACGTGGGCAAGTCGTCGCTCATGAACCAGCTGGTGGGCGAACGCATCTCCATCGCCACCTTCAAGGCACAGACCACCCGCCACCGCATCATGGGCATCGTCAACACCGACGAGATGCAAATCGTCTTCAGCGACACCCCCGGAGTGCTGAAGCCCAACTACAAGCTGCAGGAGTCCATGCTGCAGTTCTCTGAGTCGGCCCTGCAGGATGCCGACGTGCTGCTCTACATGACGGACGTCATCGAGAAGCCCGACAAGAACGAGGAGTTCCTCGCCAAGGTGCAGAAGATGCGCTGCCCCGTCCTGCTCCTTATTAACAAGATAGACCTCAGCAACCAGAAAGACCTCGAGGCGCTGGTGGAACGTTGGCACGAACTGCTGCCAAAGGCAGAAATCATCCCCCTGTCGGTAACGAACCGCTTCAACGTCGACGCCGTGCTGCGGCGCATCAAGGAGCTGCTTCCCGACAGCCCGCCCTACTTCGGAAAGGACCAGCTGACCGACAAGCCCGCCCGCTTCTTCGTCACGGAGATCATCCGCGAGAAAATCCTCCTCTACTACGACAAGGAGATCCCCTACTCTGTGGAAGTCATCGTGGAGCAGTTCAAGGAGACGCCCAAGAACATCCACATCAACGCCGTCATCTACGTTGAGCGCGAATCACAAAAGGGCATCATCATCGGCGCCCAGGGCAAGGCGTTGAAGAAAGTCTCCACCGAAGCCCGCAAGTCGCTGGAGAAGTTCTTCGGCAAGAGCATCTATCTCGAAGTCTTTGTCAAGGTCGATAAGGACTGGCGCAACTCGACCAAGGAACTCAAAAGCTTTGGTTACGACCTTAGTGAGTAGAACGCTACGCTGTATTTCATTATCTGTAATTTGAAATAACAAACTATGGGAAACGTATTAGCTATTGTCGGACGGCCCAATGTGGGCAAATCGACACTCTTTAACAGGCTGACGGAGACACGTCACGCCATAGTGGCCGAGGAGGCCGGCACCACCCGCGACCGCCAGTACGGCAAATGCCTGTGGTGCGGACGAGAGTTCTCCGTCGTTGACACCGGCGGCTGGGTGGTCAACTCAGACGACATCTTCGAGGAGGAAATCCGCAAGCAGGTGCTCATCGCTGTCGAAGAAGCCGACGTGGTGCTCTTCCTGGTCGATGTCAAGAACGGCGTCACCGACCTCGACGAACAGGTGGCTGACATTCTTCGCCGCACCAGGACGCCTGTCATCCTGGCGGCCAACAAGACCGACAGCCCCGAACAGCAGTACGGTGCAGCCGAATTCTACAGCCTCGGCCTCGGCGACCCCTTCTGCATCTCCGCCGCCAACGGATCAGGCACAGGCGACCTGCTCGACCTCATCGTCAGCAAGTTCCCCGAGAAAGCAGAGGACGACATTGAGGAAGACATTCCCCGCTTTGCCGTCGTCGGACGTCCCAATGTCGGCAAAAGCTCCATCGTCAACGCCTTCATCGGCGAGGAGCGCCACATCGTCACCGACATCGCCGGCACCACCCGCGACAGCATCTACACCCGCTACGATAAGTTCGGCTTCGACTTTTACCTCGTCGATACCGCCGGCATCCGCAAGAAAAACAAGGTGAGCGAGGACCTCGAGTTCTACTCCGTCATGCGCTCCATCCGCGCCATCGAGAACTCCGACGTCTGCATCCTCATGCTCGATGCCACGCGCGGCGTCGAAGGACAGGACCTCAACATCTTCTCCCTCATCAACAAGAATCAGAAGGGCCTCGTCGTGGTGGTCAACAAATGGGATATTGCCGAGGACAAGAGTACGAAGGCCATGAAGTACATGGAGGACACCATCCGCCAGCGCTTCGCCCCCTTCACCGACTTCCCCGTCGTCTTCGCCTCGGCACTCACCAAGCAGCGCATCTTCAAGGTTTTGGAATTGGCAAAGGAGGTCTATCAACATCGCAGCCAGCGCATCCCCACCGCCCGCCTCAACGAGGAGATGCTGCCCGTTATCGAGGCCACGCCGCCCCCATCGAACAAGGGAAAGTACATCAAAATCAAATACTGCATGCAGCTGCCCGACACGCGCATTCCCTCGTTTGTGTTCTTTGCCAACCTGCCGCAGTACGTCAAGGAGCCCTATCGCCGCTACCTCGAGAACCAAATCCGCGAGCGCTGGAACTTCTCCGGAACCCCCATCAACATCTTCATCCGACAGAAGTAAAGCATAAAAATTCCCAACGCACCGGGATATTTATAAACACGGCCCCTGTTTATATAAACGCGGGCCGTGTTTATAAACCGTTGCCTGGATTGGGAAAATATCCCCTTATACCCCTCCTTGCAGGATAAGGGTGGCGATGCGTACGATGGTGTCAACGCCGCGCTGGCGGTCGGCAGCTAGAATATTGACGGGGACATCGGGGTCGATGCCGAACTCGGTGTGCTGCATCTCAACATCGTACATGGGCGACGAGGAGTAACGCAGGCTCCACCCGTTGGGTAGCTCGGTGCTCATGGGGAGGCCTGAGCCGCCGCCCGTGCGGTCGCCCACGATGGTGACCTGAGGCAGCAGGCGCATGTTGCGCACGAAATCGTTGGTAGCGCTGTAGGAGAGGCGGTTGCAGAGCACGCAGACGGGACGGTCCCAACGCAGTAGCGTGGTGTCGGGCTCAACATACACGGGCTGGGGCTCGGAGAAGGCGTCGTGGGCAGGACCCGTCTTATGGGCGATGTAGCCGACGAGGGTCTTCTCTTCCATGAAGCGTGCGGCGAGATCCTGCGCCAGAGTGAGGTCGCCGCCCCCGTTGTCGCGCACATCGATGATAAGGCCGATGCAGGGTTCGAAATAGCGGAAGATCTCGGTGATGAGCCGCTGAGAAAAGCTGGTGGAGAAGGAGCCGATGTAGAGGTAGCCGATGTTCTCGGGCAGACGCGTGTAGTAGATGCCGCTGGTGTAGTAGTAGTCGGTGCCCAGCGTGCGGGAGAAGAGTTCAGAGTCGAAGTTACGGGGATAGCCGGCGTAGAAGCCTGTGTAGCGCGAGGTGCCGAAGTCCCAGATGAGGTTGGTGTGACCGTCGCGCAGCTCGTTCACCATAGCCGAAAGGACGTTGAAGAGCTGGCGGTTGGTGAGACTGTCGTTGACCAGACTGGAATAACGCTCGTGTACCTCGTCCCAGTCGAGGCCGTAGGCTTCGCGCTTGTAGTCGAAGAAGCAGTAGCGTTCGTCGAGCAACTGCCACAGCGCCTCGAAGTTGTTGGTAGGCGACGAGCTGTACGGCTCGCCCTTGATGCAGGAAGTGAGGCAGACGAGGGCGGCACTTATATTAATAAGGAAGATAATCGAAAGCTTTTTCACGGGGACGGATGGCATAAGAGTTGAACACGAAGCCCACGCCGAGGCGGAACGTACGCTGGGCATAGCTGTTGGTGGAGGTACGATACTGATAGGAGTCGTTCTCGAGCACGACACGCAGGATGCTGTGGCGCAGCGTCAGGTCGGTGGTGAGGATGCGGCGCAGCGAGAAACCGTTAAAGGGTGAGACAAAATGGACGGTGCCCCCCAGCTGTCGGAGGTCGAACATCGCGTAGTACGACTGGGTGTAGGGTGGCGAAAAGACGGCGCCGAGCAGCGGGAGGTCGAGCTGATATGAGGTGCGGGCGGGAAGTCCGCCGATGTTGTAGCGCACCTCGGCCATAGCCATTCCGCCGGCGTGGAGACCCAGCTTGAGGTTTACGGGGTTGTTGGAGTTACGCGTGTTGTAAAGAGCGCCCACACGTGCCTGCAGCTCAGGGCCGGCATAGAGGTCGAAGGGGCCGAAGCGGACTACACGCCAGGCGTACGCGTGGGTGTAAGTCTCGTTCGCCACCAATGTGCTGCTGGTAGAGCCTGCCATCGTCAAACCGACGGTCGTCTCGTAGATGGACTGACGGAAGAGATTATCACCCCAGACGGAGCGGCGCCAGTCCTCGCCCAGAAGGTCTAAGTCGAAGCCGATGTAGTTGTTGGGCGAGAGATAGGAGTCGAAGCTGGTGGAAATGAGGCCAAGGCTGATGGTGGTGCCCGTACGAGTGAAGTTGGCAGGAATCAGCACATCAGACGCGGCGTCGGAGGATGCTGCCGGCTGTGGGTCTTCCTGCGCCAGCAGGCAGGCAGGCACTAAGAGGAGAAAGATGTGGAAAAGCGTTCTTTTCATAGCGTTGTCAGAATAGGGTGAACTGGCCGTCCTCGGGAACGGGTGTGGGGTCGTCTGGGGTGGCTGGGTTATCTGGATTTTCTGGATTATCTGGATTATCTGGAGATTCTGGATTATCCGGAGAATCCGGCATTTCCGTTGTTTCGGGGACGGCGGGCTCTGGGAGTTCGGGGAAGCGGAGAGGTTCCAACTCTTCCACACTGGCGATGTTGAACTGCGACACACGGCGTCCGCGGGCCTTCACGCCCTTGACATCCACAAACTGTTCGGCATCGATCTCCAGCGGAGCGCGATGGGCGTCAGGCTCGCCAAAGGTGACGAGAAAGCGGGGATAGACCTGCGACGAGAGGCAGACAAGACGGCTGTCCTTTCCCTCGCCCAGCAGCGTGTTCTTGCGAGCGCTGGAGTCGAACATGAACCGCTTCAAGTAGAGATAGCCTTTCTGTGTGGCATCGAACAACACAGCCGTCCACACCTTGTCGGGGACGTACTTCTCGATGATGAGCACGTTCTGGTCGTAGTGGTTATTCTGGTCGAAGTCGGTTGTATAGTAGTCGCCGTTATCGAGCACGACGAGGATGCGGTCGCCGTTCTGGAACTCGCCGAGGAAGTCGCCGTGGCCGTCGAAGTCGAGGCGCAGGATGTCGCGGTCGAACCACACCTTGCGTCCGCCGAGCGTCGAGCCGCCGTGCGACTTCAGCCCCACCTTCGTCACCTCCAGACGAGTCAGCAGGTTGCCCATGCTGCCGCGACCCTTGATGGCGATGTCGGAAAAGTCCTTGTCCATGAACTGTTTCTTCAGACGGGGGTTGGGTTTGAACGACACCTTGATGACTTCAGCTTCGCCGTTGGGGTTGGCGGTGAAATAGACCACGCGGCTGCCCGGTTTGCCCTGCGTCAGATCGTACTCCTTGTCGCGCAGCAGGCCTGTGGCGGCAAAGCGCTTGATGTAGAGCGGGCCGCTCTTGCCGTCGCGATAAACCACGTTGTAGATGGTACGCTTGTCGTTCTTCTTGAACAGTCCCACCCAGAGCACACCCGTGCCGACGAACATCTTCTCCGCCACCTTGACAATCTTGTACCGACCGTCCTTGTAGAAGAGGATGACGTCGTCGATGTCCGAGCAGTTGGTGACGAACTCGTCCTTCTTGAGCGAGGTGCCGATGAAGCCCTCCTCGCGGTTGATGTAGAGTTTCTGGTTGGCTTCTATGACTTTGGCTGCCACGATGTTCTCGAAGCTGCGGATTTCCGTGCGGCGGGGGAAGGCGGCGCCGTACTTCGCCTTCAGCATCTCAAACCACTGGATGGTGACGGTCGTCATGTCGGCCAGCTTGCGGTCAATCTCTTCCATATCGGCCTTGATGCGGGCGATGAGTTCATCGGCCTTGTCCTTGTTGAACTTCAGGATGCGCGCCATTTTGATTTCCATCAGTTTGAGGATGTCGTCCTTCGACACCTCGCGGATGAATGTCGGGTACCAGGGTGTCAGCCGCTCGTCGATGTGCTCACAGGCGGCATCCATATCTTTGGCGTTTTCGAACTCGCGGTCCTTATAGATGCGCTCTTCGATGAAGATTTTCTCGAGCGAGCAGAAATGCAGCTGCTCCAAGAGTTCATCGCGGCGGATTTGCAACTCCTGCCGCAGCAAGTTGAGCGTATTGTCCACCGAGCGGCGGAGCACGTCGCTCACGCAGAGGAACTGGGGCTTCTGGTCGTCGATGACGCAGCAGTTGGGCGAGATGCTGACCTCGCAGTCGGTGAAGGCATAGAGGGCGTCGAGCGTCTTGTCGCTGCTGACACCAGGAGCGAGGTGAACAAGGATCTCCACCTCGGCAGCGGTGTTGTCATCGACCTTGCGGATTTTGATTTTTCCCTTCTCGCTGGCCTTCAGTATGGAGTCTATGACGGTGCTGGTGACCTTCCCGTAAGGGATTTCGCGTATGGCCAGCGTCTTGTTGTCCACCTTTTCTATTTTCGCGCGCACGCGTAAGGCACCGCCGCGCTCGCCGTCGTTGTAGCGGCTGACGTCGATGTAGCCGCCCGTCTGGAAGTCGGGATAGAGCTGGAACTCCTCGCCCTTCAGGTAGGCGACGGCAGCATCGCAGATTTCGTTGAAGTTATGCGGCAGGATTTTCGACGAGAGGCCGACGGCGATGCCCTCGGCGCCCTGTGCCAGCAGCAGGGGGAACTTCACGGGCAGCGTCACGGGCTCTTTGTTACGGCCGTCGTACGAGAGCATCCACTCGGTGGTCTTGGGGTTGAAGACGACCTCGAGGGCGAATTTGCTCAACCGCGCCTCGATGTATCGTGAGGCAGCAGCGGCATCGCCCGTCAGCACATTGCCCCAGTTTCCCTGACAGTCGATGAGCAGCTCCTTCTGGCCGAGGTTGACCAGCGCGTCGCCGATGGAGGCATCGCCGTGAGGGTGATACTGCATGGTGTGGCCGACGATATTGGCCACTTTATTATAGCGTCTGTCGTCCAGACAATTCATGGAGTGCAGGATGCGGCGTTGCACAGGCTTCAGTCCATCGTTGAGATGCGGGACAGCACGCTCAAGGATGACGTAAGAGGCATAGTCAAGAAACCAGTTCTTGTACATGCCGCTCAGCTTGTACTTCTTGTCCGACTCCTCGCCTGCAGCCGGAACATGATATGTCGAGTGGGCGCCTGCAGCGTCGTCCAAATTCTCCATTTCGGGGGCCGTTTCCTCCCTAATTTCGTCTGTTCCCTCTGTTTTTTCGTCGTCTTTCATGCTTATTTGAAAATTATCCTTGCAAAAATACAAACTTTCCCAGAAAAAATCACTTACTTTGCACTCCAAAATTTCAAAAAAGAAGAAAAATGGCACAACAAGAAGATGTTTTCAAGAAAATCGTATCACATTGCAAAGAGTACGGATTTGTTTTTCCATCCAGCGAAATCTATGACGGTCTGGGTGCAGTCTATGACTACGGCCAGATGGGCGTCGAGCTTAAGAACAACATAAAGAGCTACTGGTGGCAGAGCATGGTGCTGCTTCACGACAACATCGTGGGCATCGATTCAGCCATCTTCATGCACCCCACCATCTGGAAGGCCAGCGGTCACGTGGATGCCTTCAACGACCCCCTCATCGACAACCGCGACTCGAAGAAACGCTACCGCGCCGACGTCCTCATCGAGGATCAGCTGGCGAAGTACGACGAGAAGATTGAGAAGGAGGTCGCCAAGGCCCGCAAGCGCTTCGGCGACGCGTTCGACGAGGCTCAGTATCGCGCCACCTCGAAGAATGTCCTCGAGCATCAGGCCAAGCGCGACGCCCTGCATGAGCGCTATGCCGCCGCCATGAACGCCAACGACCTGGACGAGCTGAAGCAGATCATCCTCGACGAAGGCATCGTCTGCCCCATCAGCGGCACGCGCAACTGGACGGACGTCCGTCAGTTCAACCTCATGTTTGCCACCGAGATGGGCAGCACGGCCGACGCCAACATGAAGGTCTATCTCCGCCCCGAGACCGCTCAGGGCATCTTCGTCAACTACCTCAATGTGCAGAAGACGGGCCGCATGAAAATTCCCTTCGGCATCGCCCAGATTGGCAAGGCCTTCCGCAACGAGATTGTCGCCCGCCAGTTTATCTTCCGCATGCGCGAGTTCGAGCAGATGGAGATGCAGTTCTTCGTCCGCCCGGGCAGCGAGCTGGAGTGGTTCCCCAAGTGGAAGCAGACGCGTATGCAATGGCATCAGGCTCTGGGCTTCGGCGCGGAGAACTACCGTTTCCACGACCACGACAAACTGGCCCACTATGCCAACGCCGCTACGGACATCGAGTTCCTCATGCCGTTCGGCTTCAAGGAGGTGGAGGGCATCCACAGCCGCACCAACTTCGACCTCAGCCAACACGAGAAATTCTCGGGCAAGAGCATCAAGTACTTCGACCCCGAACTGAACGAGAGCTACACCCCGTTCGTCATCGAGACCTCCATCGGCGTGGACCGCATGTTCCTCAGCGTCATGTGCGCCAGCTACAAGGAAGAACAGCTTGAGGGTGGCGAGACGCGCGTCGTCCTCGCCCTTCCCCCTGCGCTGGCTCCCGTCAAGCTGGCCATCCTGCCCCTTGTCCGCAAGGACGGCCTGCCCGAGAAGGCCCGCGAGATTTTCGACGAGCTGAAGTTCCACTTCAACTGCCAGTACGACGAGAAGGACTCCATCGGCAAGCGCTACCGCCGTCAGGACGCCATCGGCACCCCCTACTGCATCACCATCGACCACGACACGCTGGAGGACAACTGCGTCACCCTTCGCAACCGCGACACGATGGAGCAGGAGCGCGTGCCCGTTGCCGAGCTCGACCGTCTGCTGGCCGACAAGGTCAGCCTCACCTCGCTGCTCCGAAAACTGAAATGAGCGAATGAAAACAGCATGAAAATGGAATCCAGCCATAAAATGTCTCCCCATTTCCAGAAATGGTCTGCAGGCAACCTCGTCTGCAAAGCTCTTTATTCTTCATTGCTCATCCTTCATTTTTCATTGTTCCTGTTCTCCTGTCAGGAGGCCGAGGAGGCCGATGAATACGACCGCTGGCAATCGCGTTGCGAGGCTTACATCGACTCCATTGCCCGCGTGGCCCAGGCCAACGCCGACGGGAAGTGGAAGACCATCCGCTCCTTCACCCTTGCCGAGAAAGACGTCAACGGGTCTGCCGCCTCGTGGGACACCGACGACTTCGTCTATTGCCACGTTGAGAAAGCCGGCAGCGGCACCGAGCGTCCCTTCTTCACCGACTCCGTCCGTTACAACTACCGCGGTCGCCTCATGCCCACACCCGCCCATCCGGAGGGCTATGTCTTCGACCAGTCGTACAAGGGTACGATGGACCCCGACTTCAACATCCCCTCGATGTCCGAGGTCGGCAGCCTCACCAACGGCGTCTGCTCAGCCATCCAGCAGATGCACGTAGGCGACATCTGGCGCATCTACGTCCCTGCAGCCCTCGGCTACGGCTCGTCCGACCGTAAGAGCAGCGGCATCCCCGCCTACTCTGCGCTCATCTTCGACATGAACCTCGTCGAAATCATCCATCCGTAGGAGGACTCCCCAGGCAGCGATGCCGTTATCCCTTTTGGCCGTGACGAAAATCACGGCCATTTTTTTGTCATTTCTCAATCCGACTTACATTCCTTGTATTCTTTCATTATTCATTTGGTGCACCGAAAGCTTTCAACGTCTCTCCCAAAAAGGAAAACTCCGGACGAAAAAGTTCAGTCCAGAAGCCGGGCTTGCGGGGCTTTGCGGGAAACATCTGAAAGAGAATCGCCAGCCCTTCTGCACCAAAATGGGCAGCCCGAGGGCAACAAAAAGGCTCAGAATGGACTTTTTTTGGAAGTTTTCCACAAAAAAATCAGAAAAAGTTTGTTTGATACAAACACTATGATTACTTTTGCAGAACTAAGAGAAGAATACGTCAAAAAATATTAGTCCCCCAACCCCCATCAAGCAATGGCAGTCACGAACATCGGCGCACAACCTTTCATCCGTTGGCAAGGAGCCAAGAGCCAGTATCTCCGCATACTGTCCAAAGCCCTTCCCGCCGATTTCGCCTCCACTCCCGACGTCACTTACATCGAGCCATTCGTGGGCAGCGGTTCCATGCTGTTCCACATGCTGCAGACCTATCCCAACATCACGCGGGCTGTCATCAACGACAACAACCTCGACCTGATGCGGGTCTATAACACGGTGCGCGACCGTGCTCAGGAGCTGATTGCCGAGCTGCGGAAGACGGAGAAACAGTTTCTGCCGCTCGACGACGACGGCCGTCGCCACTATTTCGACGAAGCCCGCGAGGAGTTCGGCGAGCGTCTGGTCGATGGCATCCGCCACGCCGCCCTCTTCATCTTCCTCAACAAGACAAGCGTCGGCGGACAAGGGCAGAAGTTCCGCGCCTCGCGCCACTACGGCATCTGCGAGGAGGCCGTGCTGCTGGCCGACGCCAAGGTGCTGAAGGACGTCACCATCCTCTGCGACGACTACGAGAAGACCTATAACGAGGCATGCGGCAATACCTTCTTCTATCTCGACCCGCCCAGCGGCATCCCCCAATGGGACCTTCGTGAGCAAATCAGGCTTAAGAAGTTCTGCGACCTGCTGAACTTCCGCCATTTCGACTGGATGCTGACGGGAAGCGAGTGCCGCAGCAAACGCCTGTCGGCAAACGGTGTGGAGCAGCTCTATAGCAACTACGACGTGCAACGCATCTGGTCGCAGCAGGCCATCAAGGCGACGCCCGAGAAGCGCGAGAAACAGCAGCCCGAGCTGCTCGTGCGCAACTTCCAGCGCGAAATCCTCTCGCTGCGCGCCATGCAATGCACCCAGCTCTCGTTTGCCTTCTGACTGTATATAAAGAGGACTCAATATAGAGAGGAGGCTTCGCTCGTAACAAGCGGGCGGAGGCTGCGCTCGTAACAAGCGGGCGGAGGCTTCGCTCGTAACAAGCGGGCGGAGACTGCGCTCGTGACCAGCGGGCGGAAGCCCTAACGGAGTATGCGGAACTTGCCGATAACGGGCAGCTCGCGGGCTTTGCCCGTGACGGCGTTGATGATGCCGTAGATGACGAGTATCACCACCAGCACATGGCAGACGGCGAATACCCACCCGACGGTTGGGAGGGCGCTGAGAGTGGTGATGAGGAAGGAGCAGATGAAAAGGATGATGCCCTGATTGGCGTGGAAGCGGGCATAACGGCTGTCCTTGCCGGCTATGAGAGGCACGATGAAGAGAATGCCGAGATAGGCAAAAAGGGCGATGATCTTGTTGTTCTCAACGTCGGCAGGGTCGTAGTCGGAGGTGCTGTCGGGGGTATCCATCACCTTTTCGAAGCCTTGCTGGGCTTTGTCGCTGTATTTGTTGAAGGTTTCGTCTTCCTTAAGTTTCTCGTAACCCTCTTTGGCTTTGTCGCCGATTTTATCGAACACCTTCTTGGCCGCAGCGCCGAGCTCACCGAGGGCTCCGCTGAGGTCGTCGGCCATATCCGCAGCCTTCTGCTCGAAGTCCGGTTCCTTGTCGGGCTGAGGCTGTTCTGAGGAATCGGCGTGAGGCTGTTCGTCAGACGGCTGTTCTGAAGTCTCGGACTGAGGATTTTCATCGGACGGCTGTTCTGAGGAATTGGGCTGAGGCTCGGCGGCATTCTCTTCGTCAGGGGTGGGTTCGGAGGGTTCAGCGACTTGTTCAACGACGTCTTCCAGCGGGCTGCCGCAGGAGGTGCAATAGCGAATGTCGTCGGAGAAAGTCAGGCCGCAACGGGGGCATTTTTTCATCATAGCGAATTTATTCGGATTAGGAGTTAGCGATGGTCAAAGCAGATGTTGTCTATGCAGCTCAGAGGCGACGAGGCAGAGCTCGTCGTACCACTCCTGGCCGAATCGGCGCACGAGGGGTTCGCGGAGGTATTGATAGACAGGGATGCCCTCGTTCTGGCCTTTGAGGACGGCTGCCTTGCAGATGTCCCAGCGGTTGTAGTTGAGGGCGTAATAGGCGCCGTAGTGTCCGACGCGTATGGGATAGAGATGGCAGCTGACGGGTTTCATGAACGATGTTCGTCCCTCGCGCCAGGCTTTCTCGAGGGCGCAGAGGGTGGTGGCGCCCTGTTTGATGCAGAAGACGCAGTCCTTGCCGCCGACGATGGAGGTGACGAGTTCGCCCGAGGGGTCGTTGTAGGCTACGCCCTGACGGCGGATGACGCTGCGGGCCTCGGGGCTGAGGTCGTCCTCGATGTCGGGCAGGACGGATTCGATCTCGGCAATCTCGTCGAGTGTGACGGGAGCGCCGGCGTCGCCTTCGACGCAGCAGGCTCCGTGACAGGCGCCGAGGTCGCAGGAGAACTTCTCCCTCAGGACATCGAACGAGACAATGACATCGCCGACTTGAACCATGTGGTTTTTTTAACGTTTAACGTTTAAGGTTTAACGTTTAAGGTTTAACGTTTAAGGTTTAACGTTTAACGAACACGTCCTCCGATGTCATTGTGCCTGCCTCGTAAGCGTCAGGCCTGTTATGCGTCGATGTTGGCGTAGGTGGCGTTCTTCTCGATGAACTCGCGGCGCGGGCCGACGTCCTCGCCCATCAGCATGCTGAAGACGTAGTCGGCGTCGGCGGCGTTCTCGATGGTGACCTGCTTGAGGAGGCGCGTCTCGGGGTTCATGGTGGTCTCCCAGAGCTGCTCGGGGTTCATTTCGCCGAGACCTTTGTAGCGCTGTGTGGTGATGGCGTTCTCGTTGCCTCCGCCGTACTGGTCGATGAACTGCTGGCGCTGGACGTCGGTGTAGCAGTACTCCTTGATCTTGCCTTTGGTGCAGAGATAGAGGGGCGGTGTGGCGATGTAGAGGTGTCCGCGCTCGATGAGTTCGGGCATGTAGCGGTAGAAGAGGGTCATGATGAGGGTGTCGATGTGGCTGCCGTCGACGTCGGCATCGGTCATGATGATGACCTTGTAGTAGCGCAGCTTGTCGTAGTTGGCTTCCTTGCTGTCCTCGGGGTTGAGTCCGAAGCGTACGCCGAGGGCCTGGATGATGTTGTTGACCTCCTCGTGTTCGAAGGCTTTGTGCCACATGACGCGTTCGACGTTGAAGATTTTGCCTCGGATGGGGAGGATGGCCTGTGTGAGGCGGCTTCGTCCCTGCTTGGCGGAGCCTCCGGCGGAGTCGCCCTCGACGATGAAGAGTTCGCAGTTGGCGGGGTCCTTGTCGGAGCAGTCGGCGAGTTTGCCGGGCAGTCCTCCGCCGCTCATGGGGTTCTTGCGCTGTACGCTCTCGCGTGCCTTTCGTGCGGCGATGCGTGCGGCGGCGGCGAGGACGACCTTGTCGACGATCATCTTGGCCTCCTTGGGGTGTTCCTCGAGGTACTCGCTGAGGGCTTCGGAGACGGCGGTCTGGACGGCGCCCATCACCTCGCTGTTGCCCAGCTTGGTCTTGGTCTGGCCCTCGAACTGGGGTTCGGCGACCTTGATGCTGATGACGGCGGTGAGGCCTTCGCGGAAGTCCTCGGGTGCAATTTCGACCTTGGCTTTCTCGAGCGCCTTGCTGTCCTCGGCGTACTTCTTGAGGGTGCGTGTGAGGGCAGCGCGGAAGCCGGCGAGGTGGGTGCCGCCTTCGATGGTGTTGATGTTGTTGACGTACGAGTGGAGGTTTTCGCTGTAGGAGGTGTTATACATGATGGCGACCTCGATGGGGACGCCGTTCTTCTCGGTGTTGAGGTAGATGATGTCGTCGAAGAGGTGTATGCGGCTGCTGTCGATGTAGCGGACGAACTCGCGGAGTCCTTCGTCGCTGTGGAAGACCTCGGTGCGGGTGTTGCCTTCGTCGTCGGGGCGGAGGTCGGTGAGGGTGATGGTGATGCCGGCGTTGAGGAAGGCGAGCTCGCGCATGCGGGTGGCGAGGGTGTCGTAGTTATATTCCCAGACGGTGAAGATGGTGCGGTCGGGCCAGAACTGCTGGCGTGTGCCGTGGAGGTCGGTGGTGCCGATTTCGGTGACGGCTGTCTGTGGTTTGCCGCAGGCGTACTCCTGCTGGTAGATCTTGCCGTTGCGGAACACCTGTGTGATCATCTTCGACGAGAGTCCGTTGACGCAGCTGACGCCGACGCCGTGTAGTCCGCCGGAGACCTTGTATGAGCCTTTGTCGAACTTACCGCCGGCGTGGAGGACGGTCATGACGACTTCGAGGGCGGAGCGCTGCTCTTTCTCGTGCCAGTCGACGGGGATGCCTCGGCCGTTGTCCTGGACGGTGATGGAGTTGTCGGGGTTGATGGTTACTTCGATATGGGTGCAGAAGCCTGCGAGGGCTTCGTCGATGGAGTTGTCCACCACTTCGTAGACGAGGTGATGGAGTCCCTTCGTACTGATGTCGCCGATGTACATGGCGGGACGTTTACGCACGGCCTCGAGGCCTTCAAGCACCTGGATGTTGTCAGCGGAATAGTGCTCGGCACCTTCCCTGATCAGATCTTCGTTGTCAATCATTATTCTTTTTTTCTCTTTTATATCTATTATCAGGATATCAATAGGTTAACTGTTGACCGTTGTTTCCTCGGCCAAAAATCGCACAAAGGTATGGAAAAAAAACGAAACGTGCAAAAAAAATGCTGGAATTACGGCAGGGGACGTGGGTGGCGCTCGACGTACCAGCCGTAGAGCAGCACCATCAGGAAGCAGAAGGCGGGGACGAGGTAGGAGGTGTTGATGGTGGTGGCGTCTGAGATGACGGCCTGCAGGGGTGTGAGCAGGGCTCCGCCGAGGATGGCCATGATGAGGCCGGAGGCGCCTATCTTGGCGTCGTCGCCGATGCCGTCGAGGGCTATGCCGTAGATGGTGGGGAACATGAGGCTCATGAAGAGGCTGATGGCGATGAGGGCGCAGACGGGCAGCCAGCCCATGCCCTGGGTGAGGACGACGACGAGCGCGAGGACGATGTCGGCGACGGCGGCGACGACCAGCAGGCGCGACGGGCGGAAGTACTTCATCAGCCAGGTGAAGATGAAGCGGCTGGCGCTGAAGCCGATGATGGAGACGAGGTAGATGACGGAGCCTGCCTGCTCGCGTATGCCGAGCTCGCTCATGGCGAGGCGGATGGTGAAGGACCAGACGCCGATCTGGGCGCCGACGTAGAAGAACTGTGCCACGACGCCCAGCCAGTAGCGCTTGTTGCGGGCGAGGCGGCGGAACGAGCCGCCGAGGGTGGCGCCGGAGGCGGCGGGGGTTCCGGAGGTCCCGGAGGGTCCGGAGGTTCCGGAGATTCCGGAGATTCCGGGGGTTCCGGAGGAGGGTTTGTCGGTCTTGGGCATGTGCGAGAAGAGCATCAGCACGAGCACGGCCAGGAGGACGAAGCCGAGGGTCATGTAGGTGCCGGTGACGGCGCCGAGCTCGTGGGCTTGGATGGCCTCCAGCTCGGCGTCGCTCATGGCGGCGCGGGCGGCGGCGTCGGCACCGTTCAGCTGGGCCTGGATGAAGAAGGTGCTGAGCAGGATGCCGGTGATGCTGCCGAGGGGGTTGAAGGCCTGGGCCACGTTGAGGCGGCGCGTGGCGGTCTCGGGCGCACCCATCGAGAGGATGTAGGGGTTGGCGGTGGTCTCGAGGATGCTGCAGCCGCCTGCCAGGATGAAGATGGCGCCGAGGTAGAAGGTGTAGCTGGCGGCCTTACTGGCGGGCAGGAAGAGGATGGCGCCGAGGGCGTACATGAAGAGGCCGAGCACAATGCCGCTCTTGAAGCTGTAGCGGCGGATGAACAGCGCGGCGGGAAGGGCCAGCACGGCATACGCGCCGTAGAACGAGAACTGGATGAGCGACGTCTGCGTATCGGTCATCGACATGATGCGCTTGAAGGCAGCTAACAGCGTGTCGGTCATATTGTTGGCTATGCCCCAGAAAAAGAACAAACTGGTAACAAGCACAAACGGCAGAAGATACTTGCGGGGAACAACGGGAGAAGACATTTTTATTTACGATTTGACGATTTACGATTTACGATTTATTTACGATTTGGGGATTTACGATTTGGGGACGATTTACGATTATTTACGATTTACGATTTTGGGAGTTCAGGAGTTCGGGAGTTCAGGAGTTCAGACGAATGTCTTGCCGCAGGGTCGTTAAACGTTAAACGTTAAACGTTAAACGAAAAAATCAATAGAGATAGAATATGCGTTCCATCATCTGCCATTTCTCGCCGGACGATGCGCCGGGGCGCGAGGCCTGGAAGAGGGCGACGTAGTCCTCCCACTCCTGCTGGCGGGGCAGCGTGGCGAGGCGGGCCATCGCGGCGTCCCAGTCGAAGTCGAGCGGCGTCTCGACAATCATGAACAGGCGCGTGCCGAGGATGTAGATTTCCATCTCGAGTATGCCCACCTGGCGTATGCCGGCGAGGATTTCGGGCCACGCCTCGGCGCGCGAGTGGGCGCGGCGGTAACGGGCCGTCAGCTCAGGGTCGTCCTTCAGGTCGAGCGTCTGGCAGAAGCGGCGCACGGGCTGGCCGAACGGTTTCACGGGGTATCCTTTTTCCATCATGACAGTAAGAAGGGGGTTTTTCACTATTTCAGCCCTCAAAGATACGGCAATTCCGCCGAACCGCCAAATGTTATGCCCGATTTTTTGGATAGTACTTTTTTTTGCCTTACATTTGCAGGCGTATTACCAATCGTCACCCCACCCATGTGCAGCATGAAAAGACACCTCACGCTCGTCGTCGCCGCCGTCCTTGCGTTTGCCGGCGCCGCCAGCCTGCGTGCCGCCGACGAGCTCGTCGGCTACATCCGTGCCGACTATGAAGGCAAGGCCGACTCGCTCGAATACTGCCTTGTCGAGAACTTCATGAACAAGACGAAGGGCACCTTCTGGTCGACGCCGCAGGACGTGGCCCACTCGTCGCAGTACATCTACTGGCAGCAGGCGCACGCCATCGACGTCATCCTCTACGCCTACGAGCGCTATGTCGCCGAGGGGCGCACCGACGAGGCCGCCACCTACCGCAAGTACATCGAGCGGTGGGTCAGCAACCACGGCAACAACTACGCCGGCGCCACCTTCACCAACCCCTACACCGACGACATGGCGTGGATAGGCCTCGCCCTCACCCACATCGGCGAGGCGCTGGTCGCCGACCGCTACTGGCGGCTGGCCAAGGTGGTCTATGCCACCATCGCCCAGCGCAAGAAGACCGACTCGTACGGCACCTACCTGCCGTGGAACACCGACGCGGGCGCCAAAGCCAACGCCTGCACCCACGCCCCGTCGTGCCTGCTGGCCGCCAAGCTGCACGAGTACTTCGGCGACGAGTCGTACCTGGCCGACGCCGAGGCCTACTACCAGTACCTCATCGCCAGCGGCATCACGAAGAGCGACGGGCGCGTCGAGGAGCCGCCCCTCACCTACACGCAGGGCACGCTGGGCGAGGCCATGCGCCGCCTCTACCACATCACCGGCAAGACCGACTACAAGACGAAGGCCGCCCTCTACATCTACTACGCCTTCACCAGCCAGCGCTGCACCAGCAAGGCGCTGCTGCGCCACGAGGGCACGTCGATGGACCAGAGCCTCTTCAAGGCCGTCCTCATCCCGTACGCCGTCAACTTCGTCCTCGACGACGAGATGACGCTGGGCCGCCGCCGCGGCGTCATGAAGTACCTGCAGGACAACGCCGACGCCCTCTGGGCGCACCTCGACCTCAGCCGCTATCCCAAGACCTACTGCCCCTACTACTGGGGCGAGGCGTTCAACTACTCCGAGACGGCGTCGATGGGCGCCATGGTGAGCGGCGCCTCGCTGCTCGAGAACGTCTGCCGCATGAACCGCCGCATCCAGCAGGACGCCACCGCCGTCCGCCTGCCTGCCGCCGACGCCGCGACGCCCTCCGCCGACGACGGCATCGCCTACGACCTGACCGGCCGCCCCGCCGCGCCCACCTACTCCGGCCCCGTCATCCTGAACGGCCGCAAGTACATCCGCAGGCCGTAGGGGGGCGTGTGTGATAAGCCTGTTTTGAACTGTAGCACTGTAGCACTGTAGCGCCCGCCCGCGCGGGCATCGGGCAGCAGCAGAAGAGAAAGAAAAGAGGGCGCCTCCCTGCGCGCGGGGGAGGCGCCCTCGTCCGTCACGCCATCAGGGCGGAGGGGACGCGCTTGAGCGAGCGGTTCGTGCGGACGTACTTCAGCAGGTCGGCGTCGGCGCGGAAGCGGATGCCCACGCCCTTGATGAACGAGGCAGGGTCGAACGTGTCGGAGGGGATGACCGTCTGGTTGAAGCACTTCGAGCGGAGGTTGGCCTGCAGCGCGCCGATCTCCGAGAGGACGATGCGCTGGCCCTGGAGCAGGTGCGTCTTGATGAACTCCTTGGCGGCGGTGAGGACCGCCACGATGTCGGCCTTCGTGGCCGTGGTGGCAAACTGGATGTCGTCGGCGAGCTGACGGAAGTCATAGTCGCCCGTCTTGACGGCGCGGTTGGTGGCATACTCGACGCCTTCGGCGCCACGGGGGTTGGTGCAACCCACAATCTGATAAGTGATAGGCATAGTAGTTTAGATAGTTAGGGGTTAATAATTAGGGTTAACATTTTGGAATTCAGGCAGAAGACCCTGCAAGTAGCGCTCCATGCGAAGCCGTTCGTCCTTATTTCCGCTGCAAAGGTACGACATATTTTTTAATCCACCAAATTTTTTGACATAAAAATATCATTTTTCTATAATATTTTATGTTTATCCGCAAAAATACCCCTAACGCGCCATGTGCGCCCTGAAAGGGCAGAAAGCCACCAGCCCAGGGCAACGCCCTGGGTTTATTCGGGCACACATCATTCCGCGCCCTGAAAGGGCAAAGCTTTCCATTCAGAGGGGAACATACAAGCAGCAGCCATGTGTTGTAAAGCTTTTGCCCCTTCAGGGCGAAAGTTACTTTGGCCGTTTGTACCCAGGGTGTTGCCCTGGGCTGAGTGCTCATTGCCCCTTCGGGGCGCTCCTCTCTGGTACGATTTCATACTTCCGAAACTTGAAATTCCTAATTCCTAATTCCTAATTCCTAATTTTTTAATTCTCAATAACTGTCCTTCCGCAAGGTCGTTAAACATTAAACATTAAACGTTAAACGAAAATTCTTAGTTCTTCTTCACCGGTTCTGTAGTCAAGCCGATGCCGAGTTTCTTGAAAATCTTTCGGTCCACTTCGCTGACCATGACGGTGACGTGCACCTGGCAGCCTTCCAGCAGGGGCAGGCAGCCGAGTGCCCGCCGGCAGTTGTCGTCGTGTTGGCTGAGGATGGAGAGCGCCACCAGCACTTCGTCGGTGTGCAGACGGGGGTTGCGTCCGTGCAGATAGTTCACCTTGGTGTTCTGGATAGGCTCGATCATCTCTTGCGGGATGAGCTTCACCTCGTGGTCGATGCCGGCCAGATGCTTG
>JAILEU010000175.1 GCA_024697785.1 Bacteroidaceae bacterium
TGTAAATAATTTTCTTATTAATAATGTTGTAGTTTGCGCAAAATTTAGTAATTTTGCAGGCTGTTTAGCGATAACAAACAACAATTTACTATATAACAACCATTTAACAACAAAATCAACTAATGAAGGTTTACAAAACAAACGAGATCAAGAACATCTCTCTCGTCGGTGGCAAAGGCGCTGGCAAGACCACTCTCACCGAGTCTATCCTCCTTGAGGGCGGCACGATTAGCCGCAGGGGCACCGTCGATGGCGGTAACACCGTGAGCGACAACTCCCCCGTTGAGAAAGAGTACGGTTACTCCGTATCCTCATGCGTCTTCTATGCCGAGAAGAACGGCAAGAAGCTCAACTTCTTTGACTGCCCGGGTAGTGATGACTTTGTAGGCAATGCTGTGACCGCACTGAGCGTTACCGACACCGCCGCGCTGGTCGTTGACGGCCGCAATGGCGTCGAGGTAGGCACCCAGAACAACTTCCGCACCGTGGAGCGCATCGGCAAGCCGCTGATGTTCGTCATCAACCGCCTCGAGGACGAGAAGTGTGACTTTGACAACGTATATAACCAGCTGCGCGAGACCTACGGCAACAAGGTTGTTGCCCTCCAGTTCCCCGTCAACGCAGGCCCCGGCTTCAACAGCGTAGTGGATGTGCTCGCTATGAAGCAGTACACGTGGCCCAAGGACGGTGGCAAGGCTACCGAAGCTGACATCGACGGCGCACACGCCGACAAGGCCGAGGAGTACCGCATGGCACTGCTCGAGATGGCTGCCGAGAATGACGAGGAGCTGATGATGAAGTTCCTCGACGAGATGACCCTGAGCGACGAAGAGGCTCTGAAGGGCATCCGCCTGGGTATGGTTGACCGCAGCATCTTCCCCGTCGTTCTGGTGAGCGCCGAGAGGAACATCGGTACCGACCGCATGCTCGACATCATGAGCGAAATCGTTCCTGGTGTGAACGATATGCCCGCTCCCAAGAATACCAACGGCGACGAGGTTCCCTATGACGAGAACGGTCCCCTGAGCATCTACTTCTTCAAGACCTCGGTAGAGAGCCACATCGGTGAGGTTTCCTACTTCAAGGTAATGAGCGGTATCCTCAAGGCTGGTGCCGACCTGACCAACATGACCCGTGGCAGCAAGGAGCGCCTTGCCCAGATCAACGTGGTTTGCGGCCAGGGCAAGACCCCGATCGAGGAGATTCACGCTGGTGACATCGGCGCTGCCGTGAAGCTGAAAGACGTGCGCTGCGGCAACACCCTCAACGAGAAGGGCTGCGAGTACGTATTTGACTTCATCCAGTATCCCGCTCCCAAGTTCCAGCGCGCCATCCGCGCCCTCAACGAGAGCGAGACCGAGAAGCTGGGTGCCGTCCTCAACCGCATGCACGAGGAGGATCCCACCCTGTTGATCGAGCAGAGCAAGGAGTTGCGCCAGACCATCGTTTCGGGTCAGGGCGAATTCCACCTGCGCACCCTTAAGTGGAACATCGAGAACAACGACAAGATCCAGATCGAGTATCAGGAGCCCCGTATCCCCTATCGCGAGACCATTACCAAGGCTGCCCGTGCCGACTATCGTCATAAGAAACAGTCCGGTGGTGCCGGTCAGTTCGGTGAGGTCCACCTCATTCTTGAGCCGTACGTCGAAGGCAAGCCGATGCCTGAAGTCTATAAGTTTGGCGGACAGGAATACAAGATGTCAGTCAAGAGCCAGGATGAATATCCTCTGGAGTGGGGCGGCAAGCTGGTGTTTGTCAACTCCGTTGTCGGTGGTGCCATCGACGCTCGCTTCATGCCCGCTATCCTCAAGGGTATCATGCAGCGCATGGAGCAAGGTCCTCTGACCGGTTCCTACGCCCGCGACGTCCGCGTCATCGTCTATGATGGTAAGATGCACCCCGTCGATTCCAACGAAATCTCCTTCATGCTTGCTGGCCGTAACGCCTTTTCCGAGGCATTCCGCAATGCAGGCCCGAAGGTGCTTGAGCCGATCTACGACGTTGAGGTTCTCGTTCCCGCTGAATTCATGGGTGATGTCATGAGCGACCTGCAGGGCCGTCGTGGCATGATTATGGGTATGGGCAGCGACGGTGCATTCCAGAAGCTGAATGCCAAGGTGCCTTTGAAGGAAATGGCTAACTACAGCACTTCCCTGAGCTCCCTCACGGGTGGTAGTGGCTCCTTTGCCATGACCTTCGCCAGCTACGAACTCGTTCCGACAGACGTCCAGGACAAGCTCATCAAGGAGTTCCAGGAGAAGCAGAAGGACGAAGATTAATCATTCTTCTCATTCTAATCGTAAAAGGTTGGCCATGTGGCCAACCTTTTATATTTCTCCTATGTCAAGGAGGAGTTTTTTAGAATCTGAGTTTCAATTTCAGCTCTAATCCGTCTGAGTCGGAGCTAAAAGCTTCGCGGTGGGTGAGGCGGTAGATGTAGTCCACTTCGAGGACGTCGAAAATGTTGCTGATGCCGGCAATCAACTTCACGTATGGAATGGGCTGCCAGGCGTTAGATGGACGATTGGAGATAGATGATTTTGGGCTGGTGGGTAACAGCGCCTCGGAGAGCCAGAGAGTCCGGGCACCGAAGACTTCGCGCCAGCCGAAACGTCGGATGAGGGGAATGTGGTTGAAGATGATGCCTTTCGTGCGGCACTTGATGCTCCAAGAGACATAGCGGTCTGTGGCCATCTCCATAGGGTCGATGTCGCTGAAAAGCCCGTTTGGACCAATGGTGTTGGGCGTTGTGGGAGGCACGAGGCGAAGCGGAACGGGGACGTCGGAAGTCCACAAACGTCCTGCGCGGACGCTGTTGTCCATGAATCCGTAGCCGTGGAAACGAACGCGCTGCTGATAGGTGAAGAGCGTGCGCTGGTAATTGTAGGCTGTGCCGAGCAATCCCTTACGGGCCATGGTGTGACTGAGGGTGAAGACGGGTGTCTCCTTGTTGACGATAGTCCTGTTGTCCACCTCCAGCTTGTAAACCTCACCCGGGGCAAAGCGCAGGTTCAGCTCCAATTCTGTCTGGTGGAATCCCCCTACGGGAAAGTATTCGGGCTGGAAGGTGGCCGCGGGGTCGCTGAGAGCACGGTGACGGATGACGGCTTCCCATGTGAGACCGAAGCGATATTCGTTGGCGTAGGCCAGCTCCTGCCTGTGCTGGAAGGCGTAGGGATAGTGGTAGGGGTGATTGATGCTACTTATGAGGTTATCCCACTCTGCTCCCGGCTGACGGTTGCCAAGGGGCAGGATGTCGTAGTCGCTGCGCAGGCGGAGGTAGTTCCGAGGGTGTTCAGAGAAATATTTCACCTTTTTGTTGAACGAATACTCCACTTCCGCCATGTACTTCCATCTATGGTCGCGTGTGCCCCATGCCACATAGCCTCGTGCCATCAGTTGCGGATGGAGGTTAGCGCTGGTGACGAACCCCGGGCGTAGGCGAATGCCTTCAACGTTGTTCCAGCTGACCATGGAGCCGACAGGACCATACCAGAGGCTTGGCTTCAGCGGGTCGGATGGGAAGTAGCGGGTGTAGGCCATCCCGCCGATACCTTCCAGCAGACGATAGCCGGGCCGCTTTCTCAACTCTCCTATAAGCCCTTTGGTCTGACGGTAGGGCAGGCTTGGCGGAAGGTCGGCATACGAGCTGCCGGAAGGAGGAATGCCGTCAGCCCCCTGCAGGTCAATTCCCGCAGCGTTTTTGTCTTTATAGTCACTATAGTTCCTATAGTCCCTATAGTCCCTGTAGCTCACGTCCCTCCGCAGGGCGGCGCCGCCCAGACGCTCCAGCCCGAGGATGTTAGCCGCGAAACGGCAGATCAGCGTCTCATGGACGAGGTCGATGCGGCCTTCGGCATTTTGTCTGAAGCTCTGTATCATGCTGATGCCTTTCACGAAGTTGAGCCTCATGTGCATCGGGGTGGACATGCTGATGTGATGCAGGTAGTGACTGGCAGGATCGACGAAGAGATGTCCGACAAACGAAAACGAGCGCCCGTCTCTCGGAGCAAAGACGATGTCAATGCATGGTTGCCCGTTGATGACAACGGTATCGCTGATGGCGAAGCGGTAGAAAATGGTGCCGAAGTGCGAGATGGGCGAGGGGAAACGGTTGCCGATGATACACACGTCGCCCGAGAAGATGTCAGTGTTGCCAATGTAGTGGTTCAAGGGGCCCTCAATTTCATCTTCTGACAGGAAGTCGTCGATGCCCGTGCGGCGTGAAAAGGCTGTCATGCCCTCGGCAGTGGCGGAGTGCTGTACGCTCAATGCCGTTTCCAAACGTGTCAGCGCCGTTTCGCCGCTCGTCTTGTCCAGTTTGTAGATGGCTGTCGGGCGGATGGAGTTGCCGTGCTCGTCAAAGCGCTCGACGTACGACTTTTCGTGGCACGAGACATAGACCACGGGGTCACCTGGCGTGGCATCGTAGCTGAGGTACTTGAGGAAAATCTCGGGGTTGTGTTTCAGCTCATATTTCAGAATGCCTGTCCTGTGGTTGTCGAGGGCGACGCTTGTGACATCGCGCCGCTCGCGGCTAGCCGTTCCGTTGGTGGAGGGGCGGTACTCGTCAATGTGGTTGACGATGTCGTTTACGATGGCGAAGGCGGGATTGTCCTTGAGGCTGCGGCGCGTACGAAGCACTTTGGCGCTGACCACGACCTCGTCCAGCGAGGGCGCCGTTAGCAGCAGGTCTTCAGCCGCCTCTGTCTGGCGGTCGGAGCCCACGCCTTGTCCTGCAGCCGTCCCGATGCTCAGCATCAGGGCTGCTACGACGCAAATCCATCTGATTTTCTGCACGTGCATGCTTTTTTTGCCGTTTATCGTAAAACGGCGCGAAGTTAGTGATTAAAAAGCGAACAGACAAACGTATTCTCTTAAAAACAATAAATGACATTCTTTTTAAAACAACAACCCAACCTCTTTAGACTTTCAGACTTCAGACTAACAGACTGACAGATAATAGCCCTTTAACTGAACCGCCCACAGAACAATCATCTGATAGTCTGAAGTCTGAAGTCTGTCAGTCTAAAAAAGCGGGAGGAGCAGGCAAAATGTCAGCTCCTCCACGCGGTGAAAGCACGTAACGTGTGGTTCGCCTTCGTCGGTCGCCGGATGCTTCCTAACGACGGCCGAAGGGCTGGCTGCCGAAAGGCTGGCTGCCGAAGCCGGGGAAACCTCCGAACGGGGGAGCCAGCTGGCGCCCTGTCTCCGTTTCGCTGATTTGGAAGGTGTCGGAACCTGCCAGCAACAGGCTTGTCGATTCCAGCCGTATCCACTCAAGGGCGGGTTTACAATAGGGAGTTTTCATATCTTTTTTTTGTGTGAATGACCAAATAGTGGGGATTGAATCGAAGTGTATCTTGAACTATCGACGACGAACCAATATCTTCTTTCCTCCGACGATGTTCATTCCTTTCTGCAGACCGCCGGCCCGCTGGCCTTGGAGGTTGTAGATGGCGTCGGTGCCGGTCTCCTCGCTGTCCGGTGCCTGTATGCCGGTTGCGTCGCCGAAGATGAACCGTAGGCCGGGGGTGCCTGACGGTACGCTTGCCTTGGGCAGGTAGGCCTTGTGGGCTGTCAGCGTGGTGCCCGTGTAGAGATAGAAGCCCATAGTGCCCGTTTCGTCGCTCAGCACGTAGTTCGCTCCGGCTTCGCAAGAGGTGTTGACATCTACACCCTTCAGGTCATTTCCTTTGATGGGTGAGGCGGCAGCGGTGGAGGGCGTCAGGGTGATGGACGGGCCGGTGGCCTTCAACACCACGGCAGTCCCGGCAGGGATGATGCCCGCCGTGAGGGGTATCAGCTTCAATGTCTGTCCTTCGACGCTGCCCGTGTAGGCGGTGACATCCGAAGAGACGGCGTAGTCGTCGTCGGTGGAGTAGAACGAGGTGAAATAGTCCGTAGCGTCAACGCTGTAAGCGGCCAGAACGATGGTGGGGTCTTCCTGCACTGTCCATCCGGCGGGGATGCCGTGGACGAAGGTGATGTTGACGTCGGGGTTCTCTTCGTCCGGTCGCACGGTGACGCCCTTTGTGCTCCAGTCCGTACCGGTGGCCTTGACGAAGGTGCCTGTGGGGGCGACGTTGGTCAGCCAGCCATCGGTCGAACTGTCGTCGCCCAGGTCGGTGGCCAGGCAGCGTACATAGTTCAGCGCCGTACAGTTCATGAACATGTGCTCGTAGCAACCGGGCGTAAGGGTGGCGGCGGGCAGGTCGGGAGCCGTCTCAAGGCTCGAGCAGCCTAAGAACATCATCGTGTAGCAGTAGTCGGCCAGCGTCGTGGCGGGCAGCACGGGGGCGTTCTTCAGTGCCGTGCAGTTCCAGAACATGTCGTTGTAGCAGAGTTCGGCGAGTTCTGTGGCGGGTAGCTCGGGAGCCGTCACCAGCGAGTGGCACTCCTCGAACATGCGCTGGTAGCACTGCGTAGAGAGCGTCGTGGCGGGCAGTGCGGGAGCCTTTGTCAGGTTGGAGCAGCCGCTGAACATGAACTCACAGCAGGCAAGCCCCAGGTCGGTGGCCGCGATGTCGCCGGCCGTCTTCAGGTTGGTGCAGTTCTGGAACATATAGTAGCAGGCATCCTCGCCGAGTGTCGTTGCCTGGATGGCGGGTGAGGTGGTCAGTCCCTCGCACTCCTTGAACATCCAGCGGTAGCCCAGCTTTCCTACCGTCTGGGCCGTCAGTGCCGGCACGCTGGTCAGGCTGTTGCAGCCTTGGAACATCTGGCTGTAGGCCAGTTCTGGCACGTCGGTGGCCGGCAGGTTGGGTATGGATGCCAGTCCACTCAGCCAGAACATGGCGCTGTAGCATTGCTCATCCAGTGCGGTGGCAGGCAGTGCCGGAGCCTGGGTCAGCGTCTTGATATTTCCGAACATAGCGAAGTAGCACCGTTTGGCCAGCGTCGTAGCCGGCAGTGCGGGAGCCTCGGTCAGTGCCGTCGTGAGGAACATATACTCGTAGCATGACTCGGCCATGACGGTGGCGGGCAGTGCCGAAGCCTGGGTCAGCTGGTTGCACACTCTGAACATGTTCATATAGCAGCCCTTGGCCAGCGTGGTGGCGGGCAGCGCGGGTGATGCAGTGAGAGCCGTGCCCTGGAACATGGCCGAGTAGCACTCCTCGGTCAGTGTCGTGGCAGGCAGCTCGCAGGCCGTGGTCAGGCTGGAGCAGCCGCTGTACATGAAGCGGTAGCACTTCGTGGCCAGCGTGGTGGCGGGCAGTTCGAAGGCCTTTGTCAGCGAAGTACATCCGTAGAACATGCCTCCATAGCAGTTTTCGGTCAGGGTGGTGGCGGGTAGCACCAGCTCCTTCGAAGGATGGTTCTTCAGCTCTGTGTCCTGATAGAACAGGTGGTAGAAAGCGTTGTCGGCCGTCAGCGTGGTGTTGGAGGCAAAAGCGTCGGAGCTGACAAGGCTCATCACGTTGCCGTAGGCATAGTGGGCCTTGTCGGCAGATATGCGGGTGCTACCCACGCTGGTGCCGTCGGAATAGGCTGAATTATTGCTGTTCAGTTGCACGTAGTAGCCAGCGTTCAGCCCGTCGATGGTGATGGTGGTACCCGAAGAGGAAGCAGATAACATCAGATTGCCCGCACTGTCGTATTTGTCGTAGCCGATGGACAGTCTCAGTGGGTTGTCGATGGTGACGGTGGTGGCGTCCTCGGTGGCCTCGATGGTCAGCGGGGTCTTGGCGGGGTCGAAGTCAGTGCCGTCCTTCACCGTCCATCCAGCGGGTATGCCGTCCCCGGTGTCTGTGAGCCAGCCGTCCATGCCGACGGCCTTGACGAAGGTGCCGGTGGGCGATACGCCGTCGAGCCAGCGATGCGTGGATGTGTAGAAGTCATTGAACTTTGCGCCCAGGTCGGTGGCGAGGCACTTCACGTAGCTGAGCTTCGAGCAGCCGTCGAACATGCCCTCATAGCAGTTGTTGGCCAGCGTGGGGGCTAATAGCACGGGGGCTTTGGTCAGCGCCGTGCAGTGGGCAAACATTTCACTGTAGCAGCCGGCGGCCAGCGTGGTGGCTGGCAGCTCGGGGGCTGTGGTCAGTGCCGTGCAGCCGTCGAACATGGAGAAGTAGCACTCATCGGCCAGCGTCGTGGCGGGCAGCTTGGGGGCGACGGCGAGCGACGTGCAGTCGCCGAACATGCGGTGGTAGCAGACGGGGCCCAGCGTCATGGCGGGCAGCTCGGGGGCGCGTGTCAGTCCCTGGCAGTTGGCAAACATGTACATATAGGCTGTCATGGGGAGACTGCTGGCCGGCAGCAACAGCTCCTTCGTGGGATGGCTCTTGATGGTGGTGTTGGCGTTCTCGGTGAAGAACAGCTCACAGAAAACGTTCTCGGCGGTCAGCGTGTTGTTGGTGGCGAAGTCGTCCTTGTGCACCAGGCTCATGATGTTGCCATAGACGAAAACGTTGTTGGTGGCGGTGATGTGGGTAGGAGCTCCAGAAGCATTACCCCCGTAACAGGCATTGTCGCCGCGCAGCCGTACCTGGTCACCAGCAGTCACGCTGATGCTTATGGGATTGCTGCTGTCGGCTGTCCACGTTGCACCGTCCTTGCTCCACTCGATGGTGAGGCCCTTCGGATTGACGATGTTGATGGTTCCGGCTTCGGCGGCCTCGAGTGTCAGCGGCATCTCTGACGATATGCCCCATCCTGCTGGTATGCCGTTGACCTCGTTCCACTTACCCTGCGGGCCTACCGTCCAGTCGTTCATGCCCTCGGCCTTGATGAAGATGCCCTCTGCTGCCACGCCCGTCAGCCAGCCGCCGGTGCAGTCTTCGGCGGAGATGTCGGTGGCGAGGCACTTCACGTAGTTCAGCTTCGCGCAGCCGTAGAACATACAGCTATAGCCAGACACCGGCACGGTGGCGGCGGCCAGCACGGGGGCCTTCTCCAAACTGGTGCAGCTGTCGAACATGCGGTGGTAGCAGCCCGTGGAGAGGTCGGTGGCGGGCAGTTCGGGTGCACGCGTCAGCCCCTGACACCCCGCGAACATATACATATAGCCGCTGCGGGTGACGTTCGTGGCGGGCAGCACAATGTCCTTCGTGGGATGGTTACGGATGGTGGTGTTGTTCTTCGGTGCCCAGTTGGAGTCGTCCTCAGGCGTAGAGAAGAGGAAGGCCAGGTTGATGTCCATGTCCCACTCATCGCTGCCGCCAACCCTTTCGAGCGTCGTGAGGGTGGAATAGCCGGCGCTGCTGATGAGGCTCATCACGTTGCCATAGACATAGACGTCGTTGGTGGCCGTGAAGCGGGTGTATTGTTCGCCTGTCATCATGTCGAATGTGCCGTAAGCAGGGTTATCTCCCCGGAACAGCACCACGTCGCCTGCCCCGACGGTGATGCTGATGGGGTCGCTGTTGGCGGCAGTCCACCCGCCGCCGTTCTTGCTGTACTCTATCGTCAGCGCATTGGGGTTGACGATGTTGATGGTTCCTGCCTCCACCGCCTCGAAGGTGAGCGGCGTAGCCGTCATGTCCTGTGCCCTGACTGCCGCGACGGCTGTCAGGAGGGTAAACAGCGAGAGCAGTGCCCTCTTGATGGAAGTTGGTAATTGTCTCATAGCTTTGACGTCTTTTTTGTTAACCATACTGTTTATAACTTTCTGCTGCAAATATAGTCAATAATACAGACTGTTGGTTCAGGCGGAAAGTCGTTTTTGACGAAACGGGGCGTGGGAGTGACGAAATGGTTGGAATGGCGTGACGAATGAGAAAAAGTGATACTGAAAAACGTAGATATGATGGCAGATTGAAAGAAAACATGTAAATTTGCAGCCGATGAAGAGAAGGTTCTTGTTGTTTCTGGCGTTGACGTCGGGTGTGTTCGTCTGCTGCCATGCCCAGTGGATAGAGAGCAGCCTGAGCTACCGTCGCTTTACCACACAGGACGGTCTGCCGCAGATGCAGACGGAGACAGTGTGGCAAGACTCGCGCGGGTATATATATATAGGTACGCTGTCGGGCTTTGTGCGCTACGACGGTCGCTCGCTGACGACATTCCTCCGCGGTCGGCGCGAGAACATAGTCGGCTTCCAGGAGGTCGGCGACGAGGTGTGGGCTATGGGCTTCGTGCGTCAGTGGCGCATGAAGGGGGACGGCCACAGGTCGCCTCCGGCCGTGACGATGGTGCCGACAGATCCCGAGGGGGCGATGCTGCTCAACAACCTCAATGCTGCCGACCTGCCGCCGGGCTATGTGCTGATAGAGGACAGGCAGGAGACGAACCGCATGATTTGTCGGACTTGCGACCCGAGACATCAGCCGTCGGGCATCATCCGCCCGGCATCGGAGGTCTTCCGGTCGCCGCTCCTTGACGACATGACGCCCGACCGCAAGCTCTACATCGACTCGTCATCCGTCTATGTGCCCACGTCGGGAGGGCTCTTCCGCCTCAGGGAGGGCCGCACGGCTCAGCTGCTGACGGCGAGGGACGACATCTTTTCGCTCATCCGCACCGCCGACGGCCTGCTTGCCCTGGGTAAGGACGGGCTCTACACGGTAGGAGAGGACAGCCTGGCCTGCCTGAGCAGACACCACTTCGAGGCTCCCGACTACGGTCTGGCGGTGCGACAGATAGGGGAGGGGCGGCTCGTCGTCGCCGACGCGCACACCATCTGGCTCTACGATGGCGGGTGGCGGCAGATGGCAACGGGATTCAAACTCATCAGGAGCCTGTTTGTGGATAAGTGGAACCGCTTGTGGGTGGCTTCCTATCAGGGCGTGTTCTGCTTCTTCCATTGCGACTTTGTGAACCACCGTCTTACCGACCGCAACGACCTTGTGCGGGCGATATGTTTTGATGCAGAGGGTCACGCGGTGATGGGGACGCTCAACGGAAGAGTGTTCCGCGACGGTCAGCTGGCCGATGAGACGGAGGGGAACTTCTTTGCTCCTTCAGCCGTTAGGGTGGGCGACTGCGTGTATATGGCGGGCTTCGGCGACGTGGCTGCCGTGGGGCTCGACGGCGGCGTGCGCCGGGTGGGGCTGCCGTACGACAAATACCAGTTCGTGAGCCGATATGCCGACCGGCTTATCATCGGCACCCGCAGCAGCGTGCTCTCCTTCGACCCCTCAACGCTGCGGACGGACACGCTGGCCAGCGGGATTGTGAGGCCGTGGTGTGCCGCCGACGACGGACAGGGAAGGCTGTGGGTGAGTGCCAACAGCGGGCTGTTCTGCCTGACGAACGTGGACGGAGGCACGGTAGGCATGGAGAAGGTGAAGAATACGCCCTCGGCACTCGTCATCTCCGCCCTGTCGTCCGACGCGCGCGGGCGCACGTGCTTTGCCGTAGGCGACACGCTGTTTGCCATCCTGGGCGGCGAGATAAGGCCGATGACCGAGGCGATGCCTACGCTCCGGGGTCATGAGATACGCTCGGTGCATGTCTCGCCGAAGGGCTATGTGGTCGTGGCAGCCATCGACGGGCTGATGGTGGCCCGCCTCGGCGACACGCTCACCGACATTCACTGGTTCGATGCCCGAACGGGCTTTACCATGATAGAGCCGCTTGCGGCTACGATGGCCGAGGCGGACGACGGCACCGTGTGGATGGCCGGGCTGGAGGAGATGACATCGTTCAGCCCTGAGTTGCTGCTGAGCGACAATCAGGAGTCAACCGTCATCGCGGCACCGCGCCCGTGGTGGCAGCAGGGGTGGGCGCTGTGTGCAGGAGGCGTGCTGTTGTCGCTGCTCGTCTGGATGGTGACACGCATCGTCGTGCAGGTGCAGACGCGAAAGAAGATGGAGCGCCTCAGCCGTGAAAAAGAGCAGAAGGAACTGCAGCTCAGTGCTATCCGGCTGAAGAGCATACCCCACTTCCATGCCAACGTGCTGGCCAGCATCGAGTACTTCGTGGCAAACCGCTTCCCCTCCGAAGCCAGCCACTACCTGAAGCTCTATTCGGATTTCACCAACCAGACGCTGAGCGACATCGACCGTCCGTCGCGTACGGTGGCCGACGAGGTGGACTATGTCCGTTCCTATCTGGAACTGGAGCATCTGCGTTACGGCGACCGGCTGAGATATGCCATCGATGTCAGCCCCGACGTCAATCTGAACGTGATGCTGCCCACGATGGTGCTTCACACCTATTGCCAGAATGCCGTGAAGCATGGCATCGCGGGCAAGGCAGAGGGTGGCAGCGTGACGGTGAGCGTCAGCCGTCAGCAGCGCGGCGACGGTGACGGCGTGCTCGTGACGGTGAGCGACGACGGCGTCGGACGTACCGAGGCGGCCCATCTGACCGGCTCTTCCACTAAGCAGGGGCTGAAGATTCTCAGCCAGCAGATTGCGCTGTACAATCGCTCCAACAGGAAAAAGATAGTGCAGCGGGTCATCGACCTGACGGACGATGATGGCCGTCCCTCGGGGACATGCTTCGAGCTGTGGGTGCCTGCAGATTATACGTTTTGTTAGACTTTAGACGTTAGACATTAGACTTTAGAAAATGAAAAGACTGAAGACCATCGTAGTCGAGGATGAGCGTCTGCCGCGTCTGTCGCTGCTGGCCAAGCTGGAGGAGTTCCGCCATGCCGTGGAGGTCGTCGATGCCTGCGACAGCTACGACACGGCCCGCGACAGCATCCTCCGCCACCTTCCCGACCTCCTTTTCCTCGACATCTATCTGCAGGGGCGCGACTCCATCCAGCTACTTGACGAGCTGAGGCAGACGATAACCCTGCCCAACATCATCTTCACTACGGCCTATTCCGACCGCAAGTACCTGATGAGCGCCATCAAGCTCTCGGCTGTCGATTATCTGCTGAAGCCCATCGGGAAGGCCGAGCTGGCCCATGCCATAGCCAAAGTGGGGGCCAGGGCGGCATCCGTAGCTCCCGCTGTACCCCTGACGGCGGAGAAACTCTGCTTCAGGTCGGTGAACGGCAAGATTTTCATTGCGCCCGACGACATCTCCTACGCCAAGGCCGAAGGCAACTACGCCCAGATTGTCACCGTCTGGCGGCAGGACATGGTCTTGGAAAGCCTGCTTGCCATAGAGCAACGCCTTCCCGCAGATGTCTTTGCGCGGGTGGACCGCAGCACTATCGTCAACCTCTCCAAGGTCTATCAGCTGAACCTTCATCAGCGTACCTGTACGCTTCTCTTGCCTGACGGCCGCATGCAGCAGCTGAAACTCTCCAAGAGCGGCATTGAACAGCTGATGAAACGGGTGGAGGGTTTGTAATCCTGGGCCAATAGCTCATTTTGCAGGGTGGAACAACACTGTAGGGGTTGATAATCATACAAGTTACATCGGTTGAAACGTTTCAGCGAAAAATCGACGTTCAAAAGTTGTCAATAGCTCATTTTGCAGGGTGATACCCTTTTTAAGCCCTTGTAGATATTAACTTTGCGGTCAGTCAAAAACTGATTA